>CAZBYM010000503.1:0-3095 GCA_964495745.1 uncultured Chryseobacterium sp.
TCCGACCATTCCGAAAAACATTAGTTGCATCAACGCCAAATTACCCAAAAAGACAAGCGATGCAAGTATGACCAATCCGACTAATGCTAATATTAACGCGAGCCCAGTATACCTTTGTTCTTTAATAATAGCATCTGGTTGCGTCTCCCTTTTTATTGATGCTAATCGCAAAAAGACTGCACTATCAATTATTATTGAAACCAACACGCCCAATATGAATGCTATCAACAAGAAATCCAAACTGGAAAGCAGTAAACCAATCGTTACCAGTGATATAATAACGATAACAAATGCCATCATGACTTCCCAGAACGGAGAAATTTCCATGCCTTCAGATTCCACATCAGGAGGGCCTTTATCCTGATACACAAAACTGTTTTTGTCAACTGCCAGAACTTCTGTAATTGGAGCATCATCACGAACAATTTCAGTCGATTTCAATACTTGATTTTCAACAGAAGAAGTGTCTGTAACTAATTGCAAATCTTCTTTCTCGTCAACTCTGAAATTTACGTTTGCTCCGGTATCCATTGAACCAAACTCAACTTCTTGAGAGGACAGAATCTTTTCTTGGTGATGAATTTTGAGAAAATTGTGCTGTAAATAATACCCGGAACGGTAATGCCGCTTTTCAATTGTACAGCCGACGAATGAATACCCTACGGCAAGCAACAAAAGAAAAGGAAATACCTGTTTCATTCGTGACATTCAAAGTGCTCGTTTTATATACCAAAGACTTGTACTACGCATTTTGGTTGCCACCATCACTAGTGCGTTCGCGCCACTACTTCGGATATTCAACCCGAACGTGATAAATCGACTTCAATTTCTTCTTGAAAATCTTCTTTATTGCAGTAATGTCCTTCAGCGTTATATCAGAGTTGTCGAACTGATGCTGGTCAGCCTGATGATCAATAATTTTCTCAACCAATGCATCAATGTTGTCCATATCGTAAGACGATAAACTACGCGATGACGCTTCCACTGCATCGGCCATCATCAATACTGCAGTTTCTTTCGAATATGGAATTGGACCCGGATAACGGAACAACTCTTCATCAACAACAATGTCAGGATTGTTACGCTTAAATAACGTCAGGAAATATCCCGTGTTCGTTGTTCCGTGATGGGTCCGAATGAAATCAATAATCACATCCGGAAGTTTATGTGCCTTGGCCTTCTCCACTCCACGTACAACATGCGAAATCAAAATCGAAGCACTTTCTTCAAAAGATAACTCATCATGAGGATTCATTCCGGTCGCTTGATTCTCGATAAAATATATTGGAGCATCTGCCTTGCCAATATCATGATACAACGCACCTGCACGAATCATCAAATGATTTCCTCCGATTCTACGAATTGCTTCTTCGGCAAGATTTGCCACCTGCATGGAATGCTGAAAAGTTCCGGGAGCTTTCTCTGCTAGTTCGCGCAAAAGCGGATGATTTGTATCTGCCAACTCCATCAAGGTAACATCCGAGACAAAACCAAATATTTTTTCAAAGAGAAATATCAGCGGATATGCCAATAACACCAACACTGCGCTGATTGTATAATTCACAAAATCCTGACTGCGGAAAGACATAATATTTCCTTCATCCATAATTCCCATTGAGAAATGGATCATCAGATAAACTCCAAGAACAATAATCACTGAGAAGAAAAGCTGCGAACGGTTCTTCATGTTAACAATACTGAATATGGCAGCAATTCCAGTAAGCAATTGAATGAATAGAAACGAGTATCGATCAGCGGGCAACTTAATCGTAATAATTACACAAGCAATAACATGCACGAAAAGTGCAAGACGCGTATCATAAAACGCACGCATGATTACAGGCAAAATGCAGAATGGAAGAACGAGCATCGGAATTGTGTCCCAGTGTGCCGGCAAATAAGACATCAGAACATTCAGCACCACCATGAGCAGAATAAATAACAATCTGGAATCGCTCGCAAGGATATCTCTTCTGAAAAGTCGCAAGAATTGAAAAAGCAGAAAAAGACACAATGCAGATAGAAATATTTGTCCGAGCATCATTGTCCATGTACCCGCGCCATGTTCCTGAGAAATCTCATATGTCTTCTGCAGCGAAAGCAACTGATGATATCGTTCTGAATCAACAATTTCTCCCTTATTAATAATTGTTTTGCCGGTTGTAATGGCGCCGCGAGTCTGTGAAACATTTTCAAGGGCCTGATGCAGATAATTGTCAGTCGTTGCAGAGTCGTAGACAATATTCGCAGTAAACGTAATCTGTGCTTTTTCACGAATACGCTGTCGGAATTCAGGATTTAGTTTAGAAAACACAAAAGAATCCGCCTCAGCTGGAGTAATGAAAATTCCGAGTCGCTTCACTTCAGCTACATTATCCAGTACAAGTAAAACTTCATCTTCCGGACCTCGATCAACCACATTTTGCGTCGCTCTGATGCCTTTCATGTAAGCTTGATCCACTAATTCCAGAAATGCGGTTCTCTCTTCGGAATTAAACTCATCCAACTGGTAGGCTATGCGTTGTTCAGATTCATCAACAATCGATGAATCGAAACGGAAATAAGGCATGAAGTTGTTGCGGATATTGTTTTTCTCTTCTTCAAGTTCCAGCTCTGATTTTTGGATCGCAAAATCAAACGGAGCTTTCAGACTTTCATAGGGCCAGGATTGATTCTCAAGGTCGGCCAAATCATACCGAAACCGCGCTTCTTGTGGACTAAACCAAACAATCACCAACAAACTAACAAGTAACAAAAAGCCCTTGTATAGGAATGAATGTCGATCGCGCAGGTAAGAAAAAAAACGGTTCATGGATGTGAATTCGTTGACGAAAATACGGATTTCTGCCACGGCCACGAAGTCTATTTGTCTCCCAATGCCACTATGTTTATAAAACGAACAAAATACTTTGTGTTGCTTTGAGACTTTGCTTCTTAGTGGCCATTTTACAAATGAAAATGTTAGATTTGCACAATCAATTATTCAATAATTAAAGAACGGTTTTATGTCGGAAAGAGAAGTTTACATTGTATCTGCGGTTAGAACACCCATTGGTAGTTTTGGCGGCGGATTGGCAGAAGTTTCAGCAACGCAG
>CAZBYM010000504.1:0-3088 GCA_964495745.1 uncultured Chryseobacterium sp.
AAATACTCCTAATTGTTTAAGTTCTTCCTCAAGCGGTGGAAATACTTGCCAATGGCCATGCTTCTTCAACAATCACAAGTCGATTTGTTTTCTTGACTGAATTGATAATTGTTGCATAATCGATCGGACGCACCGTGCGGAGATCGATTACTTCTGCCATGATTCCCTCTTTCTCTAATTCAGCTGCTGCGGCAAGTGCAACTTTTAGAATTTTTCCGAATGAAACAATTGTTACATCCGTTCCTTCACGTTTCACTTCTGCAACTCCGATAGGCAACAAATATTCTCCTTCAGGAACTTCGCCTTTGTCTCCATACATTACTTCCGATTCCATGAAAATCACAGGATCATTATCGCGAATGGATGCTTTCAAAAGTCCTTTCGCGTCATATGGATTCGCGGGCACAACTACTTTCAATCCTGGAGTATTTGCAAACCAATTTTCAAAATTCTGTGAGTGTTGTGCGCCAAGTTGTCCGGCACTTCCTGTTGGTCCACGAAAAACCATTGGAATGTTAAATTGTCCGCCCGACATGCTCAACATTTTTGCAGCAGCATTGATGATCTGATCAATTGCAACAAGAGAAAAGTTGAACGTCATGAATTCGCAAACCGGACGTAGTCCATTCATTGCTGCACCAACTGCAATTCCAGCAAATCCAAGTTCAGCAATAGGTGTGTCGATGACACGCTTGTCTCCAAATTCAGCCAACATTCCTTGACTTACTTTGTAAGCTCCATTGTATTCGGCAACTTCTTCACCAAGGAGAAATACACGTTCATCACGACGCATTTCTTCGTTCAAGGCTTCACGCAGGGCTTCACGGAATGCAATTGTTCTCATCTTTTGCTTTTTTGTGCAATTGCAAATGTAAGGATTTTGGTCGCTCAATTTCCTGAGGTTTTTGGAAGAATCATGGTGTTTTCATTGCAGATCAAGGCAATGCGAGGCAAGCGGTGAATCCTACGAGAAATCATTTTGTCAAACCCTCTAAAACCTTATTTTTGCACCTCTTCTCTCGGAGAGTACTTCGGAGAAAAAACACAAATTCTTATCGCATGAAAATTCTCGTTTGTATCAGCAGCGTACCTGACACCACAACAAAAATTGTTTTCACGCCGGATAACAAGGCGCTTAATAAGCAAGGTGTTCAGTTTATTATCAATCCGTATGATGAATGGTTTGCACTTGTTCGCGCACTTGAATTGAAGGAAGCGAAAGGGTCAGGAACCGTAACGTTGATGCATGTAGGCTTATCAGAGAATGAAGCGATCATCCGTAAAGGACTTGCGATTGGAGCAGATGATGCGGTGCGCATTGATCTTGATCCTGCAGATGCTTATTCCGTTGCAGAACAAATTTCAAATTATGCGAAAGACAAGAGCTATGATTTGATTTTAGTTGGGAAGGAAACTATTGATTACAACAGCGGAATGGTTGGCGGAATGATTGCAGAATTGCTTCAGCTTCCTTTTGTTTCCTTGGCCTCAAAACTTGATGTAAACGGAGATGTAGCGACTCTGGAATGTGAAATGGATGGAGGCACTGCCATAGTAGAAAGCAATTTTCCATTGGTTGTGAGTTGTCAGAAAGGAATGGCGGAAGCGAGAATTCCGAATATGCGAGGAATTATGGCCGCACGCACCAAACCTCTGACTGTTGTTCCTGCGGCGAATGCATCCAGTTTAACAACTGCAGATTCATTCACACAATCGGATGGAAGAAAAGCAGTTAAGATGATTGATGCTGGAAATATGGATGAGTTGGTTGCATTGTTGCATAATGAAGCGAAGGTAATATAATCGCGCTCCTCGTTTGTCTACCTCGGCTCCGCTCGGTTTGACAAATTGCGATGAAGAAGCGAGCGGTATAAAGTTGCAAATAACGAACAAACATATTCTCATGTCAGTATTAGTTTTTACAGAAGCAGCAAACGGAAAAATCAGAAAGACTTCTCTTGAAGCTGTGAATTACGCAACAACTCTCGCGCAGAACATGTCAACAACAGTTACGGCTGTAATTGATGGAAGTACTGATGCTACTGTCCTTGCAGATCTTGGAAAAGCAGGAGCGGCGAAAGTCATTACTGTTGCACACGCTAACTTAACAAATGGCGACGCGTCTTCTTGGGCAAGCGCGATTGAACAAGTTGCTGTTGCAGGGAATTCGAGTGTGGTAATTTTTTCTCACGATGTGATGGGCAAAGCTATTGCACCGCGATTAGCAATTAAGATGAAAGCCGGGATTGTGGCTGGAGCAGTTACGAATCCAGTAGTGAATGGAGATCAACTGGCAGTAACAAAAAACGCGTTTTCCGGAAAAGCAACTGCTCACTTTACGATTCATTCAGCAAAAAAAATTATCACGTTGCTTCCTAATTCGTTTCAAGTGAAATTGGGAGATGGAAATGCTGTTGTTTCTTCGATGAGCGTGAATCTTGATTCTGTAAAAGGTGTTCTCAAAGTGAAAGAGAAGAAAACACTATCGACAGCGACGGCACCACTTCCTGAAGCGGAGCTGGTAGTTTCTGCTGGTAGAGGAATGAAGGCGCCTGAGAACTGGGGAATTGTGGAGGAACTCGCACAATCTCTAGGAGCGACTACAGCATGTTCGCGTCCAGTTGCAGATATGCATTGGAGGCCGCATCATGAGCACGTAGGACAAACAGGAATTGCAATTCGACCTAATTTGTACATCGCTATTGGAATTTCAGGAGCAATTCAGCATTTGGCCGGAGTGAATGGGTCGAAGACAATCGTTGTAATAAACACAGATAAAGAAGCGCCATTCTTCAAATCAGCTGACTATGGAATTATCGGTGATGCTTTTGATGTTGTGCCACGTTTAACTGCAGCGGTGAAAAAATTTAAAGCTGCGCAGCACTAATCTGGAATTAGTGGTTATCTTTAAGTTAAATGTGGTTCTCCCGTGAGTAAGGACATGAAGAAAATAAAACTGGAAATTGTTGGCCTTTCTTATAGCCAGACGCAATCCGGTGCATACGCTCTTGTTCTCGGTGAGGCAAAAGGAAAGCGTCGTCTCCCAATAATTATTGGTGGATTTGAAGCACAAGCTATCGCTATTGAG
>CAZBYM010000505.1:0-3082 GCA_964495745.1 uncultured Chryseobacterium sp.
TAGCATGGCTCGGCAAAGTTGTGGTCGATTCAAATCTCAAGCCGGTTACCATTAAGCTCCACATGCTTTTGGCGTTGGTCATGGTTTTCATTATGATCGTGATTCGTTATCGTGCGAGAGTAATATCGAACACATTCGAATTTACTCAGGTAGGAAAGAGGATGAAAATGGTAGTTATCGCAGGGTTGCTGCTAACGCTGGCACAAATTGTTTTGGGAACGCAGGTGCGACAGGAAATCGACATGATAAACAAATCCCTTGACGGATTGTCGAGAGAAACCTGGATTGGTCAATTGTCAGTAAAGTACAATGTGCATTTCTTGATCGCGATGCTGATGCTGATTGTAAATTTTTCAATCTGGTTTTTGCTGCGAAAGAAAATTGTTGTGACTGCAACCAAGGCACTACTGAGTATAAATTTAATGATCGTGTTATCAGCTTATGGCGCAGGAGTAATTATGAATAATTTCGGAATTCCGGCCTATGTGCAACCCGTGCATTTATTTCTGGCGATGAGTTTGGCGGGTGTGCAGTTTGCGCTACTGCTAAGGCTGAAAAAATGAATTCAACAGCAAAGGCGCAAAGAATGCAAAGAGGTTATGGATACGTACCCTTGCGCTCCTTGCGTCCTTGCGGTTAATTCTTACCTAACGATTGTCATTTTCCTCGTTTCTGTGCTCACGCCATTTTCATTGAACCGATAGAAATAAACTCCTTCAGCCAACGCCGCAGTATTTACAAAAACACCATTCGATCCCGCACCAACATTTTGCGTTAACACAAGCTGTCCTAACTGCGTGAAGATTTCAATCACACCATCATTTGTATTGGACAATGGAATAAATGTTTCTTCATTGGCAGGATTCGGAATGTTTTGCCCCAAAGCGGAAACAGAATTATTTTCATTGATAGAATTCCCGGAGGTATCTAATACTTCAATGATAATGTCGTCAATGTAAATTCCATCGTAGTCTGACCAGAAATCGCTTTCAATGCGATAACGCACCATGATGTTTGAGCCTACGAATGCATCCAAAGACATATCTTCTTTCACCCACGTAGTTCTGAAACCAGTATAAACCGGATCTCCATTGTCAATCGAATTATTATTGGTTGTGTATTTGCCGCATAAAGGGGCCCACGAAACTCCATTATCATCTGAGACTTCAACTTGTGCGTAATCGTAACCGGTTTCGATTTCGTAGCGTGTATAGAAAACGAGGTGAGCACTCATTGCCCCGACAAGACTGACATTCTGCGTCATTGGCATAAGCGAATTGTTAAATGTAGCATAGTTGGCGAAGGGGCTATCTGTAATTGACGTGGGACCCGAAACAAAATGTTCTGTGCTTACATCCCAGCCATCAGTTGTTGACCAGCCATTCATTGTTGATGCGGCAGAACTGTACACAATGGTTGGTACTCCATACATTCGTGAAATCGTATCGCGCCATGTGAAAACACCGTTGTTCATTTCTACAACGTAAGTCAACATAGTTCCTTCTAACGTTGATGGATTTACACTGTAAGAAATCGAATCGCTGACTGTCTGCGTAATTGTCAATGTCGAAAATGTTCGAGGCGCACCAACAGATGTTATCTCTGAACTTATTGGTTGAATCGAAACAGTGTAAACCGCTGGAGAATCAAGTCCGAGTCTTTGAATATCGAAATGAAAATATCCATTAGCACCCGAAACATATTTTCCATCTGTATTCTGAACTTCTGCATACGCAAGCAATAATTTCGCTGCATAAAGATCCATTGGAATATTTTGCATGCATATGTCCACAATTCGATTTGTCGCTGGCCAGAAACCATCAGCTTGATCACCTGCTTCAGGAGTCATTGCCATGATTTTCGGTTTGGTAGTTTGATCACCATACATCCAATCATCGGAAGAGCCATTCACGATGTAACCCACCGTTTGATCTGCTGTTCCAAATGAATATTGATTGTCGCGGGTAAGCAAATCTCCCCACGCTTCATACGTATTTACGTCGGGGGTGAATGTCGCAGGAGCATATCCCCAAGGACAGATCAAAAGATTTCCATAGGTATGATAATTCAATGCAATGCGAAAATTGTGGTTCGCACAAAGTGTTTCCATCATCGCTACTTCCGGTTCTGAAGCGGGACTCAATCCGCGATACGTATCATCAAATGTATTAGGCGATCAACCAAAATCATCAAGCCCCCAATTGAACGAATAATTTCTGTTAAGATCAACTCCGTAATCACCATTCATGTGATCAAGACGATTTTTGCGCCACATTCCACCACCACCAGGACTTGTTGATTCGTTGTAGTAATACCCATCCGGATTTACCAACGGAACAAAATACATTTCGGTGTTGTTCACGAGATATTGAATTTCAGGATTCGTTGCATAATTCTCCAATAGATAGTACATATACATGATGAGTTGAGATACTCCTGCGGGTTCGCGTGCATGATGCGCAGCAGAATAGAGCATTTCGGGTTCAGTTTCATTAGCATTTGGATTATCAGAAATTTTCATCCAATACACCATGCGACCTTCGAAAGTTGTTTGCGAGCTGTCGATAGCTTGTCGTGGCTTTACAAGAGTTGGATAAAGCGTCGCCATGTTATCAAGATGCCAATAGATTTCTGTGATTGTGAAAAATCCACCCATAGAACCAAGTGTAAAATTGGTTGGTGTAACAAGTGTTGGCCCGCTGGTACAACTTACGGCTTGTGTTTGGGGCGAAGAATTTCTTTCTGGAGAACTATTCTGATTCACATAATGCGCTTGCACATCTTCAATCAGAATTTCATAGTTGAATCCGAGTTGTTGAACACGCGCAATTTCAATGGAGGAAAGATCTGTTGTGAACGAGTGACCTTGTTTGTATTCGCCATGATCGATTGTAATTCCTGCAAGAGCAAGTTGATTCATTCCTGCGTCGTTGGTGTAAATGCGTACGCGGGAATAAGTTGTTTGCTGTGCAGAAACTGCAAGAGTGAAAAAGCACAGAAGTGTAAGTAGAGAATTTCGCATGAGAAAAGAGTTTCTCTAATGTACGAAAACTCTTTGTTATCCCTCTCTCAAGTCGCTCCT
>CAZBYM010000506.1:0-3077 GCA_964495745.1 uncultured Chryseobacterium sp.
GTCAATGAAGGAATCGTTTGAAATGGTCCCCACTGATCAGAATCGGTTACAATAACATTCGCATTCGCGAGATTGCTGATCATCTTTGTTTCAGCTCCACCAACAATCGCTTTTTTATACAGGTTGAAATCCTTACCGGCCAGCTCGCTGAAAGGAATCGCAACGGTAGATTGGAGTACGACCGTTTTTTTTCCATTTACAGGAACAGTCAAATCCGGTTTACCATTGGGCTGCGCAAACGGCACAGTGAGCAAAGGCGGGTAAGAAGCGTAAAAAATATAAGCTCCTCCCTCCTTTATTACTTTGAGATCGAAATCGTCGAAGAATGAGTTGTCAAGATTTTCTGCTACGACGTAGTATCTCCATTTAACTGCGCGCGCATCGAACTCATAATCAAATGTTGTAAACACAGCAGGATCTGGGGCACTATCATACAGTCGCGCAATCGTAACATATTTTATCCTGATGACACCGAATGTGTTTTGCACGGCGAGATCGCCATCCACGTAAAAATCATTTTCGTTGATGATCTGAGTAAAAGGACCTGCCTCGTAAGCTTTCAGTGTATAAAATCCTTTGGGTTTGTTTCGCAAATCAATTTCGAGACTATAACCCTTGGTGATTGCATTATAAGGAACACCCGTGACAGTGAACACATCATTCCCGTTGAATGAAACGACAATATCAGCATCTCCCGTATATAAGGTTGAAGGCTGAAAATTGTATCCGAATACAGGAGGTCTTAGTGAATTCGCCAAAGAAGCCGTTAAAGTAAGCGTGGGTACAGGCGTTCCGGAATTGATCGTTTGTTCCAGCATGTAAAACATTCCGGAACCGTATGTTTTAGGTGCAACATCAAGCTCCGTCACATTCAAGAACAATGCTAGTGTGTTGACATCAAGATGCATGGAATACACAAACTCGTCGTTGTTATTCAGCTTGACCAGCGGTTGCGGGTTACCATCAGCATCAACATATCCCTGATAAACCATGGTGAAACCTTTCATCGTCGGCACAAAACGTAAACGACCACGACGCATAAGCTCCTCACATTCTTTCGTTGGTGAAATAGCTAGATTGCGGTTCACACTGAACTCATTATTCAACGGAGCTCCTGTATACACATAGTAGTTATGTATAAGTTCCACTTCAAAACCTTTATTAAACAGGATCGAACTCATTCTATACCTACTGGTTGTAAATCAATGTTTATTATCGGAGGATTCTGATCCTGTGTCCTGTGCTCCTGGTAAACCAGCATACGCACACGATACAAAACGGATGGCAGATATTTTGCACCCACCACGTTCCAGAAATTGTACTGCTGCTCAAAGGAAGAAGAGTACAATTCCACAATCAGTTTCTTAACTGAAGGATTGAGCGTTGGCGAATTATCAGTTGTAAACACATATTTCCCCTGAAAGAAACTGATCACGTATGATAATTGTTTTAATCCTTCTGCATACACACCTGTCGTGTTCGTACTACCACCTGCATCTCCTGCAGCGAAATTCGCGCTGATCAGAATGTACAGGTTCAATTTTATTTCAGGATTGTAACTCTCAATATCACCATTCACATTTCTATGCGTGACGGTCTGATCCATATTTACACGATCCTCTTCGATGTTGATCAGTGAAAGTCCCAACGTTTTCGGAGGTATCGCCCAGTTCCCATCTTCCGCCGCCACATTAGTCAACACAATCTCAGGAACCATGCCCGGGATGGGGGAGTTCTTGAGATTCAGGTAATCATTTACCTGCTGTGTTAAAAATTCAAGCGCCAAATCTATCATTATTTCTCTTTCTCAACTATTCATCAACTCTAACAAGTTGTCTTGTTGTACCAACTGTGTTGTCAATAAAAAACCATTCAATATCTTCGATCCTTCTGATTACGGGAGTCGTTTCGTACGTGTATGTACACCTCACTGCAAGGTTTGAAAATGTGTCAGTTCCAATATCATAATTCATGAAGTACTCTTTTAGCGCTGGAGTATCGTCTGGGTTACTGGTAACTTTCTCTTGCGTATAAAATGTAAAATCTATGTTCTTCGGGTCATAATTTTCCCCGGTAAGCATAAATGGTTTTTCGTATAATATGATTGTTCTGTCCATTGTTTCCGGGTGCTATGAATAAACCAGTATTAATGTTGCCGCTTCAATCTGAACATTGGGATTTCCTCCAGCCCCTGCTGTTCTCCTGAAAATCACCTGGTACGTTTTGTTAGCAGTAATCGCGAACGGTGTACCACTGATAATTTTAAGCCAGGTTTGATTGCTATCGGCCATAGTGATTTCCGAACCAGATACCGCAGTGGGAATTCCGGTCATCGCGGTTGTCCATTCGGTCAAACCAGCTTCTCCAATTGCATCGGTTTGTGTACCATTTTGTGTTAGATAGTCTATACACAGGCGCGCCATGATGGTTGTTGTCGTTGGAAAAACGTCCGCTGCTGCTGGTACAGTAATCTGGAGTGGAATTCTTACAAAGTCAGCTGAAGTTGTGGCGTAGTTATTGTCAAACGTAATCGGAACAATAATTTTTTTCGCGTATGCTGTGATGTTAACGTCAACATACTGCTTAGTTGAAGCACCCAATGCTGCCGTTGGATCTGCATTGAGAACCAGGCTGCCGAGCATTGTATCGCCGGCACGATTCACTTTGGTGTTGATTGCTGTCTGTAAAGTTGAATCCGCACTGTCAACATATTGTTTAGTTGCAGCTCCTAATGCTGCGGTAGGATCGGCGTTCAGAACAAGATTGCCGGTCATCGTATCGCCTGAGCGATTTACTCTTGCGTTGACCTGCGATTGCAGAGAAGCATCGTTCGCATCAACATATTGTTTTGTAGCGGCGCCAAGACTCAACGTGGGATTTGCGTTAAGTATCAGATCACCGGTCATTGTATCACCAGCCAGATCAACTTTTGTATTGAGACCTGAATCAGTATACTGCTTCGTAGTGGCACCTAAACTTGCAGTTGGATCTGCGTTTAGAATCAAATCCCCAGTCATCGTATCGCCCGAGCGATTTACTTTTGCATTGACTTGCGACTGCAATGAAGAGTTAATGGC
>CAZBYM010000507.1:0-3073 GCA_964495745.1 uncultured Chryseobacterium sp.
TTTTGACGGATGCGATCTTGCAGGATACAATTCCAACAAATTTGATTTTCCATTGTTGGCTGAAGAGTTTCTCCGTGCTGAAATCGAATTTGATGTGAGCAACAGAAAATTGGTTGATGTTCAGAATATCTTTCACAAGATGGAACAACGCACATTATCTGCAGCATATAAATTCTACTGCGACAAACCACTGGAGAATGCGCATACAGCTGAAGCAGATACACTCGCGACTTACGAAATTCTGGAAGCGCAAGTTGTACGTTATGATACTTTGCAGAAAGATGTTGCGTGGTTGTCGGAATTTACTGCTCACACGCGCAATGTCGATCTGATGGGACGAATTGTGTATAACGACAAGAACATTCCCGTTTTCAATTTTGGAAAACACACAGGGAAACCGGTCACAGATGTTTTTGAGAAAGAGCCTTCGTACTTTTCGTGGATGATGGATGGAGATTTTCCGTTATACACGAAGAAGGTGATTACGAAGATTAGGTTGGAGATGAGGAAGAAATAACCAGTCACCCTTCGGCTCCGCTCAGTCTGACAAGGTTCTCAGAGAACGCTCGATGTATTGAGAAAACGTCGAATCTCATCGCTTAATAAAAATTGTTTTAAGCGATTGTCAGACTGAGCGGAGCCGAAGAATGGCAAAAGAAAAATGGATTCTAATGAAGATTATCTGCATAGGTCGCAATTACTCAGAACACGCGAAAGAAATGAACAGCCCGGTTCCCGAAGAACCTGTTATTTTCATGAAGCCCGACAGCGCTTTGCTGCGTAACAATTCTTCATTCTTTTATCCGGATTTCACGAAAGAACTTCATCACGAAGTGGAAGTTGTGATAAAGATTTCAAAAGTTGGAAAACACGTTGAAGAGAAATTTGCACACCGATATTACAAGGAAATCGGATTGGGAATTGATTTCACAGCGCGCGACCTGCAAATGGATTCCAAGAAGAAAGGCTTGCCATGGGAGAAAGCAAAATCGTTTGATCATTCTGCGCCTATTGGATTATTTACACCAGTAGGTGAATTGAAAGACAAAAATGCAATTGAATTTCATCTCGATATTAATGGCAAAACAATCCAAACCGGTAATACACGCGATCTCATTTTTAGTTGTGATCAACTGATTGCTTATGTCTCAAAATTCTTCACACTTAAGATTGGTGATTTCATTTACACAGGCACGCCTGCAGGAGTTGGACCTGTTAAAATCGGAGATCGTTTGGAAGGGTTTATGGAAGGGAAGAAGATGTTTGATTTTTCGGTCAAGTAAACCCAACTATCAATTTTCACCACTTAGGCACAAAGGTCACGAAGGTTTCACTTAGAGACCTACAAACTAGGTGAATCCTCAAGTGTCCTAAGTGTCTAAGTGGTAAAACACTTATTCAGGACTACCGTACACTTATTGTGAATTGCAATTTCGAATTTCAAAAGAATTGTAAATTCATCACATGAAATCCTTCTTGAAAATCGCGTGTTATTCTGCATTCTTCAGCATAGGACTATTTGTGCTGATGAGCAATCTGCCAAAAGGTGCGTTAACAGTAATTAGAGATCTTCCAGCGAAAACCGATAGTTACATCGTTGGAAAAATCACCGGTAACTATGCGAATACCGAAAAAACACTTCCTGCCCTACCCGATTCGCTGAAAGATGTCGATACACTTCTCGTTGCATACAAAAGCAAATACAGAATGCAATTGTTCAACAAGGGCACATTGATCAAAACTTACATCATCGGACTTGGTCAGGAACCTATTGGTCACAAGCAACAGCAAGGCGACAACAGAACTCCCGAAGGCGATTACACGATTATTCAGAAAACAGTTGGTCCTTTTGGTGATGAAGGAAGTAATCCGTGGTTAGGTACGCGGTGGATGCGCATTAATTATCCGAACAATTCTGATGCGAAAGCGGGGTTAGCAAAATCGTTCATCACGCAAGAAGAATACAATAAAATTATTTCAGCAAACAAGAATGGAACTGAACCTTTGAAAACAACAAAACTCGGTGGCGGAATTGGAATTCACGGCTGGAACGGAGCGTGGCCCGGAGATGATGAACAGGACGTTACGTGGGGATGTATCACAATGCAGAATGCGGAGATCGAGGATTTGTTTGGGAGAGTTAGGTTGCAGACGAGGATTGTTGTTTATCCGTAGAATGGCCGCAAAGCCGCAGAGTCCGCGAAGAAAAACGCAGAGCATATATTAGTATGAAAAGAATTATCGTCATTGTCATTGCTTGCACAACATTCTTTTTGATTTCAAGCGGTAGCAAACATCAGTCATTCAATGTGTGTCAACTGGGTAATCCAGATTCAAGCTTATGCGGCGTTATTTTGGATGATCAACATAGTGCTAATAAAATTCTTGGATTAAAGTGGCAGACTGTAGAAAACGGAGAATTTCCTCATCAAAGTTATTATTCAAGTAATCATCTTGAGGTTTTCACAGTTTATTTTCACTATGGGGATGGCAAATATCAATGGTCTGAAATGGAAGTTAGTCGTGATTCTACCAAAAATATAATTGGAACACTGGATTCGGCGACATTTGTTTCTGGCAATGGAATTCATCTTGGAATGACAAGCAGGGAGATAATCAGTATTCTTGGTAATTGCAACCCAGCAGTAATACATCCGCCGAATACCATCCTGAAATACAGATTAGACGATTTCAATAACTCTGAATTCCTGAAAAGATTTAAGATGCCGGTCTATTGCTCCGAGTATGAATTTGAAAATGATCGTTTAGTCCGCTTTCGTTTTGGATTTGAATATCCGTGAGAATTGGCCAAAAGAAAACCCGGAGTTTGTAAGCAATTTTGGAGAAGACGAAAAACAAGAAAATGAATCACCTCTGCGCCTTCCTTTGCGGACTCTGCGCCTTTGCGGCCATACCTACTCGCTAACCGGAATCGTTACCGTAAAATCTTTGCTCTCTCCAATCGAAGTAGTAACGCTAACATATTGATAGCCCCAAACTGGAGTAACTGTAAGTGAATCCCAAGTTGGATCAAATCCTTTCGCGTAGAGAACCATTGTTTTGTATTCGTTAC
>CAZBYM010000508.1:0-3067 GCA_964495745.1 uncultured Chryseobacterium sp.
ATGCGATGTAGCTGACTAAGGCACATACAAACTGTCGGGAAGAAATGGCGCCGCAGTTTGATCGAACACGAACGTTATTTCGAGAACATGTTCCGTGAGATTTCGGATGTACGTGCGATGCGCCACAACACATCCGCTGAGAACAAACATCAGTGAGAATAATCCCAGTGTAATCAACTTCTTCATTCGTGAAGAAGATTGTCAGTCCACTGAAGCGGATTCACTTCTATTTTCGTTCCGGTCAATTTGAAATTAGTTTCTTCGAATTGATTCGGAACGCCACTGGTGAAGTAAGTAATTTCTCCAATAGAAGATTCAGGAAGTTCTTTTCGTTTTTCGAGCACTCTTCGAACCTGTTTTGCAATTGCCGGAGCCGGGTCAATAATTTTCACGCCATCACCAAGGATGGAATGAATTGCAGGTGTAACGAACGGATAATGCGTACAAGCCAAAACCAACCGATCGATATTTTGTTCTTTCATTGGCTCGAGCCATCCGCGTAGCATGGTCATGGTTTCAGGCGACGACAATTCTCCTGCTTCAATCTGCTGAACAAGTCCGGGACAAGGTTGCCGCAAAACTTTTACGCCGGAAGCAAAACGTTCGAGAACCGCTGAAAATAATTCGCCCTGGAACGTTGCTGTGGTTGCGATCACTCCTACTACACCCGTTTGTGTTTGTTCGGCCGCAGGTTTTACGGCAGGTTCCATTCCTACAAAAACAATTTGTGGAAATATTTCGCGTAAAAATTTGAGTGCTGCAGCAGAAGCCGTGTTGCATGCAATTACAATAACACCGCAACCTTTAGAAATGAGAAAATCAACAACGCCTTTGCTGTATCCGCGAATGTCGGCCATTGATTTCTCACCATAAGGAAGATGAATATTGTCGCCAACATAAATCAAATCAAGTCCAGGCAATTCCTTTTGAATTGCAGTAAGAACACTTACTCCGCCAATACCGGAATCAAATACACCAACTGGTTTTGACATGAACAAAGATAAAATGAATCTGCCACCCACGCCTCCTAACCTCTCCTTCGACGAGCTCAGGACAGGCGCGGAGGGACCTCCAGCGCACAAAAAAACCGTCTCTAAAATTCTTGAATTGTCAAGAAACGAGACGGCTCTTTCAATGAATACTACAAATTACTTTGGTGCTGGCGCCGGAGCCTTTGGCTTTGGAGTTGGCGTAGGAATCTTTAATTTCAGACGAACAAGGTCGAACACATCGTTATTCGGATCTGCATACAAAACCTGACCACCTTTAGAGCTATCAAGCACATACGAGTATCCTTTTTCCTTCGCAACATCTGCGATGGCTTTGTTGAGTTGTTTGTATAACGTATCAACCAATGAAGCCTGGATCATTCCCATTTCCTCTTGAGCCAATTGCACATAAGCGTACAAGTTGTCTTCGATTTGCTTGTACTGGTTAAGACGTAACGCTTTCAAAAGTTCAGTTGAAGTTTTTGAAGTGCTGTCGATCTCGCGTTTTTTGGCAGCGAGTTCATACTGCATTTGTTCAACAGTTTTTTGCGCCTGAATTTCATATGTAGCGAGTGAATCAATCACCGCCTGATAAGCTGGCCAAATTTTCAGAAGAGAATCGACATTCAAGTGACCGATTTTTTGTGCGGAAGTCATACTAGGAGCTGCACACACAAAAACAGCTACAATCACTAATTTGATAAATTGTTTCATATTGATATTTGTTGAGGTATTACTTGCTTGGTTATTATTTGTCGTTGCCCGATCCTGCTTTTTTCCAACCGAGAATATCAAGAACAGCATCACTCTTGTCGTACTTCGGATTTGTATACAGCATCGTCATATCACTTGCTTTATCAAACACGATTGCATAACCACCGTTTTCCGCCATTTGCTTTACCGCTGCGTAAACCTGATCCTGAATTGGCTTGATCAACTCTTGTCTCTTCTTGAAAAGTTCTCCATCGACACCGAATTTCGATTTCTGAAAATCCTTTGCCTCTTTTTCTTTCTGCACGATTTCAGCTTCGCGTTTTACACGCAGTTCTTCTGTCATCAAAATCTGTTCCTGCTGAAAGTTTTTATACATCAAATCAATTTCAGCATATTTTGCCTCTACCTCTTTTTGCCATTGCAGAGATAAATTATTCAACTCCGCTTGTGCAGATTGATAAGCTGGGCTCTGCGCGAGAATGTAGTCCGTATCAACAAAACAGAATTTCTGTGCAGAAACTGCCCCGGCTCCTGTCAAAAGCAGGACAATTATTGCGGCGATTTTGTTTTTCATGGCTGTCATTGATTCTATTCCAAAAACCCGGCCAATCCGGGCGGCTAAAGTACAAATTATTCGTTTCTTAAAGTTCGCCCAGATTCATACCTAAACTGAAGTGAATCTGCGATTTTTGCATGCCATTAAGTCCTTCAACGTCATCAAAACGATAACCCCAATCAAGACCAAGCAATCCAAACATGGGAAGGAACACCCGAACACCTACTCCACCGGAACGGTACACGTCAAATGGGTTAAACGTTCTGAAATTCTGCCAGGTATTTCCTGCCTCAACGAATCCAAGAGCGTAAACAGTGGCGCTTGGATTAAGTGAAATCGGATAACGAAGCTCCCAGGTATATTTAGCAATAATTGGCGCACCGGTTCTTGATGAAAGAGACTGATCATCATAACCACGCAAGGCGATGATTTCGCGTCCATCGAGTGCGAAGCCAGTTAATCCGGAACCACCAAGATAGAATCGTTCAAACGGAGCAACACCAACTTCTTTGTTATACATTCCTAAATATCCAAATCCAACACGGGTACTCAAGACCAGATTTCCTGCCAGTCTGTTGTACCACGAGCAAGTGAATTTCCACTTGTAGTACTCTACAAACTTGTAACGCGTTTGTAAGTCTGCGTCTGCATAATTAATGTCGTTGCACAAAGAATAAGGTGGCGTGAACTGGCCAATTATTTTCATGTCAATACCACTACGCGGATAAATCTGCTGATCAGTTGAATTTCTACTTCCGCCTTTCTTGATCTGTTTTTCAAAAAGAGGGACTACCGAACCACGCGATGC
>CAZBYM010000509.1:0-3064 GCA_964495745.1 uncultured Chryseobacterium sp.
TCCCGGCATAACCTATTCGGTTGACAAGGCTTCAATGTATTCAACGAAGTTTCAGTTGGCACAGATCATGGGTGTGTATAGTGCAGACATGGCGTACAGCGTTCTCAATAAACAATCGAACGAAGGCCAGATGTATCTGAAAACAGTTCGTGAAGTAGGCAACAAGCTTAATCTCTCGAAAGTGTTTGATCAAGGAAATCTTTTTGATCGCTTCAATGCCAATATGGAAAACGAAGATTCTATTGGAACAATTGTAGCCGACATTCAATATGCTACGGATAATCAGCTTGCGGAAAATCAACAGAATGAATTGTACGGAGTGATTTTCGCAGGGGCTTGGATTGAATCCATGTACATCGCAGGTGAAGTGTACAAGAAAGAAGGAAATGAAAATGTGGTACAGGCTTTGTTTGAACAAATGGCAGTATTGAACAGCATCATTACTGAATTGAAAGCTTACGAAACGAAAGATCCTGGAATTACGCCGTTGATTGCGCAGTTGAATTCTTTGCAGGCGCAGTTTGACGCGTTGCCTTCAGTGAAGAAGTTAGATGAGAATCCTGATCTGGATTTCTCTGATGTGAAACCGGAAAAAGGCGAGATGGATCCATTGATCAAAACGATCGGTGATATCAGAGCAGCAATTGTAAAAGGATAACCAGTTTAACCCTACCGATATGAAAACGATGAAACGATTTTTTATTCTCGCGGTTCCGGTGCTTTTAGTACTGGTTTCGTTAACAGGAGCAGCAATTCAACAAGCAGTGACGTGTGATCAAAAAGCATTGAAAGATGCGGCGCGTGCAAAGCTTGATCCTTTCAAATATGATTCAGGAAAAGTCACTCAGCTTCGTTACAAAAACAAGGCTCAGGTAAAAGAAATTGAAGTTCCTGTTTTCATTGGAGAAAAATACAGGATGGTGTTTAACACACAATCATTAACACGCAATGTCGTGATCTCTGTTTACAATAAAGACAAAGACACGAAAGGTCGCAAGGTGCTATGGACCAGCAAAAATTCTCCAGCCGGAACCACGCTTCATGTTTTCGAACCTGAGAATGCGAAATTTAAATTCTTCGTTGATTATGATCTTCCGGCAGTTGCGGATTCTCTTCCGTCAACTGAATGTGTGGTATTCATGTTGGGCTATAAGTAACTACAACGCAAAGGCGCGAAGCAACAAAACAAAATTTTTTATTTCACGAAGCGCAGAGATTGACACTCTGCGCTTTTTCTTTGCGCTCCGGCCCCACATCAGCCATTTTGTTTACAACTTTAATTTCAGGCTAAAATCGAGGATATTAACAACGCGATTCAAATATGACCATTGTCAGACTTTTCAGCATTCATGCACGTTCCACGCCTTAAATGAAATTTGAAAACAGGGTTTTGAACAAATTCAAAACAGCTGATTTCGACGGTCTTAAACATCTTGATGTAAATAACTTCGAGAACAGTTTCAATCCTGCTATAGGCTCACCGGTTACTTTTGACACCAACAATAACGAAATCGTTTTGTTTTATGGTGCAGAGCATGGTAGAAATGTCGACAGGAATCAGGATCATGCCGGTTAACGCCGATCGTATGATCAATGGTAGCCACGGACTGCACAATCAGGAAGCTGACAAGTGGGTGCAATTCAAGTTTACCGAAATTTCAGAACCGTTGGCGCAGGTGTGGACAGGAATTCCGTTTCAGTTTATGAAACGTCTGGAAGATCTTAACGAAGGGCGTCCGGTGAGAAATTATGCGTTACGCCAATTAGCGGAAGCTATTCTTGAGAACAATCCGGAGTTCAATCCGAATCTGGATTACGTTTACGTTTGTTCGGAAGAATAAATTATTTTCTATTCTCCATTTTCTATTCTCCAAAAATATTTTCTGGAGAATGGAAAATTGAAAATCTGAGAATTGAAAATCACTTAATAATTTCCCACTCCTCCACTCCACCTTTCACAACTGTGAACATTGGGTGCGTGTCAAACTTCTTTTTCTGATTCAACACTTTGTACTTTTCAGGATCCCTGACCTTAAGTTTCCGGAGCAAGTGAACTGATTCGTATTCGATTTGTCCTTTATTGACATTGAGGAATACCGGTTTGAATTTCCAATCGATCTTCGTTTTGTCAAAATTGTATCCACGTACAATTGCTTCGTGGTAAACATCCGCCAGATACTGATTTATACTTTCCAGTGGCTTCTTCACAGCTTTGAAACGATCCAGTTGCGGGTGGTTTTTGTAGCCTTTCGTTTTTCCTGCGAGAACATGCTGCGCAAGTAATGTTTCGCGCCACAAAGCTACAAGGCCTTTTGCGTCGAGATATTTTGGATGTATTGACCAGATGCGCACTCCCAAAATTAGATGTTATTCGCTTCTAATAATCAAAAAAGTCTTTTGCTTCGATGGGGAATAAACTATATTTATAGCAAGCAAACATTAAAACGATATCATGAAAAAAATCTACTCTGCATTGTCGGCAGTTTTATTTGCTGCGACATTAATTGCACAATCCGCTACCTACAATTACACGGGAGGCGCTCAAACATTTACAGTACCTGCGTGCGTTACCTCCATCACCGTTGATGTTTATGGAGCGGCTGCCGGTAATAACGGATCAGTTCTTGGAGGACTTGGAGGACGTGTTCAGGCAACTTTAGCTGTTACTCCTGGTGAAGTACTGAATATATATGTTGGACAATTAGGTGTAAGCACTCAAACCAGTTACCCGCCTGTTTATAATGGCGGAGGTGGTGTATACTCCTATGTTTCTGCTGGCACAGCAGGTACTGGTGGTGGTGGAACTGATATTCGTAGAACACCATACGCACTTGGCAATCGTCTTGCAGTTGCAGGTGGCGGCGGCGGTGGTGGATACCAACATCCAGGTGGACACGGTGGTGGATTGATCGGTCAAGACGGAACTCCTTATCCAACATTTTTAAACTCCGGAGGCAAAGGCGGAACTCAAGCTGCCGGTGGTGCACAAGGTGTTGCATGTTGCTCTTGTCCAACATATACAACGGATGGTTCTCTAGGTCATGGTGGAAATGGTGCAGGTGAT
>CAZBYM010000510.1:0-471 GCA_964495745.1 uncultured Chryseobacterium sp.
CGAACAAAGAGAAGCTGCATTATCACTTACGGGTAAATCGAAGCATGCTGTTCTGGCCATTGCCGGGCAGCGAACTTCGGCTACTGAAGAAGCCAGAAAATACGCCGCCTCTTTTATTCCGGAAGGAAGAATTGCCGAAGCTATTATTGTCAGATCGCTGCCGGTTAGGCTTCTCGCCAATTTCTATTTGAAGTTTCACAAACCGGGATTATTGACAAAGTTGTTCGAAGACGATGCAGAGGCGATAAGTTGGTTGGAAGAACAATTATCGCAAGCTAAATAAGCTTCGCAAATTCACTTGATTTTCTATCTTTGCAACCCTTCTGAATATCAGGAGACGTGTCCGAGTGGTTGAAGGAGCACGCCTGGAAAGTGTGTATACGGGAAACCGTATCATGAGTTCGAATCTCATCGTCTCCGCAGATGAATCAATTGAAGCTCCGCTTGAAAAGCGGAGTTTTACTTTTTACA
>CAZBYM010000510.1:571-3059 GCA_964495745.1 uncultured Chryseobacterium sp.
CAATTGATTATGACTCTGGGAGTACCGAGATCACGTAAGTAATCTCATCGTCTCCACCTCCGTTTCACTTCGGCGGACAAGTCCGCAGATGAATCAATTGAAGCTCCGCTTGAAAAGCGGAGTTTTACTTTTTACAGGAAATGCGCAAGCTCGCTTGCAAGCATGGACTGTGAAAAGTAAAATAGCGTAGCGCTTCAATTGATTATGACTCTGGGAGTACCGAGATCACGTAAGTAATCTCATCGTCTCCTCCTCCGTTTCACTTCGGCGGACAAGTCCCCAGATGAATCAGAGATGAGCCATCTTGGACGACGAGAGGATTTTTGTTTTCAGAAGAATACCGAAAGCTGGAAATCAAATTGATATTCCATTTATTCTCTCAGCAGCATGAAATTTCTGACTGTTTAGGAGGACATTTCACAGTGCCATAAGAGCAATAAACACAACAATCGCCCTTCTTAGGCTTTAAGGTATTCTTGCAATTTTCACACACATAAAAATATTGGCAGGCATCTGTCGGCATTACTTCACTTTTAATGTGCCCGCAATGAGGACAGGTAATCGTTGAACTTAGTTCGATTTGAACATTTCGAATACTTTCACAAATCACAGCGGCGACATCAATTCCATTTGATGAATGAGGAATGGTGTTTGTTGTAATGATTCTCTCAGTCCCTGATTTACGCAATTCTTCAAAAGCATTTCCCGAAAATACCGCGTGTACGCCAATGCATACGGGAGTTTTCATTCCAGCATTTCTTAAATGTCCGATTGTTTCAATCATGGTGCGCGCAGTAGAAATGATATCATCTACTAACACGGGAATATTATTTTTATATTTCTCTATTTGCGGAACAGATACTTCTACATCCCGATCACCACGCCGCATTTTTTGTAGTATGATGAACGGTACACCCGCATTTTTTGCAACTTCCGATACCCATTGTTCGCTTTCACTATCCGGTCCTATCAACACCGCATTGGGAATGTTGGTTTTTATCCACTCCGAAATTAGTTTCGCCGCATGTAAAACCTCGCAAGGAATTGAATAAATTTCACTCATGCCAGCTCTTCTATGCAGATGCGGGTCAACGGTAATAAGACGATCTGCGAGCGATGAAAGTAATGCAGCAAAGTATGCAGATGTAACTGCTTCGCCTGAATTGAACTGCTTATCTTGCCTCATGTAAGCCAGATAAGGAGCTACGAGACAAATTGATTTTGCTTTTAAGTCTCTAAGCAAGCGACAAAGAAATAACAGCGGTAATAATTTCGCGTCAGGTTGGTGAAGTGTGCAAACAACGATAACTTGTTTTCCTTCAACATTACTCAACACTCTGACGTACGATTCGCCATCCGGGAAATGACGGATTGTAAATTCTCCTCTATCTCCGTTTATTCCACTGCGGATGCTTTCTGCAAGCAATTCGTTTTCTGGTAGTGCAAATACAATTGATTTCATCAGTTAATCTCAATTAAGTCGTTTAAGCTATTGAGATATTCCTTCGCATATTCCATCTCGCCGGTTGATTCTGAATAAATGCTGAAAAGAATATCTCCATTGCGAATTTGCTTTCCAAGCATCGCATGAAATAAAACTCCTGCTGACGGCACCTTAGGAGCGCCGGCAAGTTTAGCGATACGGGCAAGTTTTCTGTTGTCAATTGACTTTACAGTTCCGTCTGTTAATGACAAGACATCGAATCTGAACTTTGCAAGCGACGGCTCACGGAACCCACCCTGCGCCTCACAAATTGCAATAAATTTTTTGTAAGCTGCTCCGCTCGTAAGAATTGACCGTGCGAGATCCGATTCGGCACCTGTTGCATATTTCCCGGATAATCTAAGCAAAGACGCTGCCAACACAATTGCGCGCTCCATTAATTCCACGGGTGCATCCGCTTCGTTTCGAAGAACGGCCAGGATATCCATAGCCTCCAAAGCAGGACCAATTCCCCTTCCAACAGGTTGTCTGCCATCAGTGATTATTATTTCTGCGTGAATTCCGATCGCTTCACTTACTGCCATGAAATAATATTGAAGTTTCAAAGCTTCCTCCTGTGAACGAACTTTTGCGGTAGGCCCTACCGGAATATCAATCACAACGTGCGTAGATCCTGCCGCTGCTTTTTTCGAAAGCACTGAGGCAACCATTTGTCCTTCACTATCGATCTCCAACGCTTTTTCAACGGAAATTAAGAGATCATCAGCGGGGCTCAATTGCACCGCACCTCCCCAGGCAAAACATCCATCAGCTTTCTCAACCACCTCCTGTATTTTTTCAATGGAAAGATTGACGATGGTCATCGTTTCCATTGTGTCGGCTGTTCCCGCAGGAGAAGTAATTGCTCTCGAAGACGTTTTAGGAATAGTCAATCCGGCAGCGGCAACAATGCTCACCACAATTGGAGTAGTCCGGTTCCCGGGAAGACCACCAACGCAATGTTTGTCGAGGATAACGCTCTTGTTCCAGTGCATCTTTTTTCCA
>CAZBYM010000511.1:0-3050 GCA_964495745.1 uncultured Chryseobacterium sp.
GCAAGATCAGCAAGAGATTTGCGGTTCAGTTCCATTCCTTTTTTGTGAACAAGATCCATGAATTGGGAATATGACATTCCGTGCTCACGAACACCGGCATTGATACGCATAATCCACAAGCTGCGGAAATTGCGTTTCTTCTGCTTACGATCGCGGTACTGATATCCAAGACCTTTTTCGTTTACGTTTTTAGCAACTGTCCAAACGTTGCTTGCAGCTCCACGATAACCGTGGGTGCGTTTGAGCACCTTTTTGCGCTTTGCGCGTGATGCTACTGCATTGACACTTCTAGGCATTTTGTTTTGTTTTTTGGCGATCAGCGTTCATCGAACTAACGAAGAAACTTATTACTGAGAACCGGGTTCAACAATTGGGTAAACCTTGTCCGACTATGCTTTTGGCAGAGGCGGGCAGTGAACAAACGTTCACGTCATTATCTAATACAAAGCATCGCTTTCACGTTGTTCGTGTCTGGCTTGCTTACAAGAGCAGCTTTCGTCAGAGCACGTTTACGTTGAGTCGATTTCTTTGTCAAAATGTGACGTTTAAACGCATGTTTCCGCTTGATTTTCCCAGATCCAGTGAGCTTGAATCTCTTCTTCGCGCTGGAATTGGTTTTCATCTTCGGCATAATGCTTATTCATTAATCCAACCCGGACATTCGGGAAGGGGTGCAAAAGTAGTAGTTTGTTCGAGGAAAACAAAGCCTTTTACACAGATTACGCAGATTTTACACAGATTTCTGACCCTGCCAATCACAAAATCTGTCTAAATCTGTGTAATCTGTGTTTGAGGGTCATAAAAAAAGCGCAGACTTTCATCCGCGCTTAAATGCTGTGCAGCTCTTGTACGAAGAAGAATCTATCGTCTGTCGGCTTTCGACTATCGTCTACTTTTTCTTCTTCGGCGCAATCATCATCTGCATCCTCTTTCCCTCAAGCTGTGGAAGTCCTTCAACTTTCCCATGCTCTTCGAGTTCTTGTGCAAAACGCAACAATAGAATTTCACCTTGTTCCTTAAAAACGATCGAACGACCGCGAAACATAACATATGCTTTCACCTTAGCACCCTCTTCTAAAAAGCGGATAGCGTGGTTCTTTTTGAAGTTGAAATCGTGGTCGTCAGTTTGCGGACCGAAACGAATTTCCTTCACTACAACTTTTTGTGCTTTGGATTTGATTTCCTTTTGTTTTTTCTTTTGCTCGTAGAGGAATTTCTTGTATTCCACCACGCGACAAACAGGAGGATCTGCTGCTGCTACAATTTCAACGAGATCAAGGCCAACTTCTCTGGCAATCTCGAGTGCTTTTTCGATGGTGTAAACTCCGGGCTCAATGCCTTCGCCTACAACCCGAACTTGTACAACGTCACGGATCTTTTCATTGATCCTGTGCAAATCTTCTTTGATTCTTGGACCTCTTGGTCCTCTAGGAAAAGATGGACGTGGTCCACCTGGTTTTGGTGCGCCCGGCTTTGGGCGATTGTAAAAAGGAGCTGCGATGTTAACCTCCGGTTTTAAGTTAAATTAAATTTATTTCCAATTATCAATTCTCAATTTTCCAAAACTTGGAGAATTGAAAATCGAAAATACTCAATTCTTATTAAGTGATTCCAATCTCTCCTTCACCTCCATATTAATCAAATCTGCAAACGACTGAATCGGCATTGCGCCTTTATCTCCATCACTTTCTCCCTGTTTTCTCACTGACACAGTGCGTGCCGCATTCTCTTCTTCACCAACAATCAACATGTAAGGAACTTTTTTCAATTCATTGTCGCGGATCTTCTTCCCAACTTTCTCACTGCGATCATCTACGTACCCGCGAATATCGGAATTTTTCAACTCTTCCAGCACGGCATGAGCATAGTCATTAAATCTATCGCTGACAGGAAGAATTGCTACTTGCTCAGGAGTCAACCAAAGTGGGAACTTTCCAGCACAATGTTCAATTAACACAGCCACGAATCGTTCCATTGAGCCAAATGGCGCTCGGTGAATCATCACTGGACGATGTTTCTGGTTGTCAGAACCGGTGTATTCGAGTTCGAACCGCTCAGGAAGATTGTAATCAACCTGAATTGTACCAAGTTGCCACTTACGACCAATTGCGTCCTTCACCATGAAGTCGAGCTTTGGTCCATAGAAAGCCGCTTCTCCGTATTCGATAACGGTAGTGAGACCTTTTTTTGCCGCAGCATCAATAATGGCTTGTTCTGCTTTCTCCCAGTTTTCGTCGGTGCCAATGTATTTGCTGCGATCAACTTTATCGCGCAAAGAAATCTGTGCAGTATAATTTTCAAATCCAAGCGCACGGAAAACGTACAACACAAGATCAATTACTTTGCAGAACTCATCACCAACTTGTTCAGGGCGGCAGAACAAATGCGCATCATCCTGTGTAAAGCCACGTACACGAGTAAGACCATGCAATTCGCCGCTTTGCTCGTAACGATACACTGTTCCGAACTCAGCAAAACGTATTGGTAAATCTTTGTACGAACGCGGACGACTCTTATAAATCTCGCAGTGATGCGGACAATTCATTGGCTTCAGGAAAAACTCTTCACCTTCCTGCGGAGTGCGAATCGGCTGGAAAGAATCCTTGCCGTATTTCTCGTAGTGACCGGAAGTAATGTAAAGTTGTTTGTTCCCGATATGAGGAGTGATGACAGGAAGATAACCTGCTTTTACTTGTGCTTTTTGTAAAAACTGTTGCAAACGATCGCGCAATGCAGCTCCTGCAGGAAGCCACAACGGCAATCCCATTCCAACTTTCTCTGAGAACGTGAAAAGATCAAGTTCACGTCCGAGTTTCCGGTGATCACGTTTCTTCGCTTCTTCAAGCATCACGATATATTCGTCAAGCTCTTTTTGCTTCGGGAAAGTGATTCCGTAGATGCGTGTCAATTGTTTTTTCGATTCATCTCCGCGCCAATAAGCTCCGGCAATGTTGAGGAGTTTTACAGCTTTGATGAAACCGGTATTTGGAATATGCGGTCCACGACAAAGATCAGTGAACTTACCTTGCTCGTAGAAAGTAATTGTTCCA
>CAZBYM010000512.1:0-3039 GCA_964495745.1 uncultured Chryseobacterium sp.
CAATGATTCCGCTACATCACCTCAGGAAAGCAACCTGTGCAATCAAATCGAAACAAACTCCACCTTGCTTTGCGAAAGCCGCTTGTAAAAATCACGCTTCCGTTTTACTGCTCTTCCACCAAATGCGACTTTATCTAATCCAGTCCACATCATAAACCATCCTGCAGGCTCAAGCACAACTTTTATGATGTCTTTCGCCAGTTGCTTCAAATCGGTTTGCGCAAAGAATACGGCAAGTGCCAGGGAAGTTAAACCTCCAAGGACAATGAAAATTCCTATTCTAAAATTAGCATTCCAACGTGAGGCGAAGTGCGCATGTTGTCGTTGAAAATCACGAATCAATCTCTCACGGATAATTTGTTCAGAACCCTCATCTCTGGCCGCTTTCGGAATCTGAAAACAAATAGACTTTACATGATCATCATGCTCCGCCGTGAGTTTATTCATCTCAGCAAGGAAGTCGTCAGAAATAATTCGCTCTGTAAACGGACGTGGATCAAAATCTGAGAACAGATCATCGTATGTGTCGATCCATAAGTGTAAATCCCGCGACAAATCTCCATCTTGGGAAGAACTATTTTTGTTGATTGTTTCCATTCTCTTGTTAAGTTACAATCATTTTTTCATTGAAGCAGCAAAACTATTAACTTGCATTCATGAACTCTGATTATTTATCGGTTGCTGCTATTCAATCTTCTCTTTTCTGGGAAGATAAAGAAGCTAATCTTCACATGTTTGAAGAAAAATTGCGCGCAAACACGAATCCAATGGACGTAATTGTCCTTCCTGAAATGTTCAGCACAGGATTTTCCATGCAAGCTGAAAAACTCGGCGAGCCTATGGACGGACGAACGCTCGCATGGATGCAATTGCAGGCGAATAATAAAAAAGCTGTCATCACAGGAAGTTTTATTGTGGCTGAAGCTGGTAAATTCTACAACAGATTATTCTGGGTAAATCCAGATGGAACATACAAGTACTACAACAAGCGCCATTTATTTCGCATGGCCGGAGAAGAGAAACATTATGCTGCGGGGGATGAAAAATTAATTGTGGAAATCAACGGTTGGAAAGTTTGTCCAATGGTTTGTTACGACTTGCGTTTTCCTGTGTGGAGCAGAAACCGATTCAGAAATGTGGACGGAAAAATGGAAGCGGATTACGATTTGCTTATTTACGTAGCCAACTGGCCCGAACGACGCTCACACGCATGGAAAACTTTACTCATGGCTCGAGCAATAGAAAATATTTCTTTTGTCGCCGGAGTAAACAGAGTAGGCAACGACGGAAACTTCATTTATCATTCCGGCGATTCCGCGATGTATAGTTTCAAAGGAGAATTAATTACAGGCGCCTTAATTTCAACGGAAGAAATTATCACAGAACGTTTCTCGATGCAGGATTTACGCGATTACAGAAAAGCTTTTCCTGCAGGATTGGATGCAGACGAGTTCACAGTTTAGGGGTTCACTGTTCAATGTACACCATCCTCAACCGAGAACCGGAAACAATCTATTCAACTCTCCACTCCACATCCATATCCCATCCACTCCGTATTCGCACAGTAGTAGAGTAGTAAAACACTTTCTCCGGCTGTAATTTCTCCGGATAATTTCCAGGCGTCCATCTACCGTCGCTGTTGGTATCGTAAATCAATTTGATGCGATAATTTCCTGCGCTCAAAATCGAAAAATTGCAGATTGCATTTCCATGAATGAGCGTATCGCGCACCACACGGTCTTTTTCGTCAACAATTTGCAGAATGTAATTTCCTTTCGCAAGCGTTGGAAGTTTCAAATTGAGATTTCCGAATTGTCGCGCTGGTTGTACAGTAAATCCCGATTTTATCGTGTCGGATTTTTGTCCATACCAATCTACAATTGCTCCGGGCGGCATGAAAACAGAAAAGGAACTGTCTTCCGGAAACTGACCATCAAATGTAATTACACGTTTGTTTTCGGAGAGAATAAATTTTGGCTGAATGGTATCACTCCCTTGTTTGAAAATTATTTTCGCAGTTTCAATTGACCGTATTGGGTTTGTTGAAGTAATTACAAACCGATTTCCCGGTAATAATTTACCCCCTATCGCATTATGGGAAATAACCAAAGCGCGCGCGTCTGCCACTCCAAGTCGCCCCGTTTTCTTTCCACCCGGCTTGGTCAATTTCATTGGGATGGTGTCAAGAACTTCATTGCCGGATAAGATGACAAAATTGACGGAATCGAGTTCAACTTTCGCCAACCATACATGAATCGTATCTCCGGATTCACTGTATTCAACAATAGGATCCATCGTCGCCGGAAGCTCAGGAGAGAAACGAATGACAGGATTATTTACACGCAGATTGTAATCGAAACGAAATCTTCCCGGTGAGAGCTGCTGACTTTTAGCGAGAAATTGTGTCGTCGATTTTTCCTGAAACATTTTCAGATTCAGCGAGTCAACATGATCCTTAACAACAATCAGTGTGTCTGAAAATGCAATTTTTTCAGCTCTCGAGTTGTAGAGATAATCTTCGCCTTCATCTGCCAAGGCAAAAATTTTGTATGTAGATGGCGCAAGATTCGTAAGCTTATAATTTCCGAATTCATCTGTACGCGTGTAGTAATACGGTTTCTCTTTGTACGGAACTGAATCACTCAAATTACGATACAACATGACCAGCACGCCTTTTTCCGGCCGCATCGTATTTGCATTTACAATATTTCCGCTGCAAGTAAGCGAATCAATAACGGGACCCGTAGAGAATACGTATTGAAAATTGTTCAGCGTATTGTTTTCCGTAATATCTCTGATTGCTTTACCAAAACTAATGGAGTAGGTAGTATTGGCTTCAAGCGTGTCTTTGAATTGAATAATGAGATCTTTCTTCCGAATTGTAATTTCCGGTCTGCGCTTTACAGCTGGAGAAATGATGAGCTGCTTGTCGAGATCGTTGAGCGCGATATATTCGTCAAATTGAATTACGATACGCGTACCCGTAAAATTTGTTGCTGCACTATCGGGGGCGTATTCAACTACACGTGGGGGAGTAAT
>CAZBYM010000513.1:0-3037 GCA_964495745.1 uncultured Chryseobacterium sp.
TTTTTCGGGGATGGTGGTCCATGATGGATTCGGATCTTTTTTCCGGTACTTTTCAGTGTCAATCAAAATAATATTTCGTGAATAGCAATTCGATGCAATGCAGGATGAGTAACGGGGCATTACTGCTTGTTATCGCGTTTCTGCTCAGCCTTCCTTGCATTTCACAACAACATTCATTCACCATTGGAATTCAAAAGGGACTCAACAGAGTTTTCGTAGGAGCTCCCATTGATGCGACCAAAATCGGACATAGCTCTTCAGTCAAACTTGGCTATATGTTTTCCGGAAAGAATTCGAAATTCTATTTTGAACCTGCCTTACATTTTTCAAGACACTCGTATTATTCTCCAATCGAAGAGAATGTTTCTGTCAAACTTTCGCAAATCAGTTTTGATGTGAGAATTGTCACAGGAATTTTACTTAGCGAGAGAACAATCTTAAAAGTTGGGCTTTTTGCGCAGGCGTTGAGTTCTTCAAGAATTGATGTGATAAGCAAGCACAACTCGACCTATTACAGTTATGGAAATTCGAGTCTGTTTGTAGATTATTATCCGCGAAGTATTCAAGCTGGTATAATAACAGCAGTCTCCTACGCACTCGGCAAGAAGAAACGGTTCAGCTTTGAAGTGATTCTGCAGCAATTCGCTACTTCATTTTTGGATGCTGATTACCTTCTAGACCACAACGCCAGCTCAGGTCCCGATTTAGTGTTCAACAACAAATCTCGCCCTACAATATTGTCAATAGGTGTGAATTTCCGCTTGGAAAAATCTCGAAGTGAATAGGAGTTGATTTATTTTGAATCCAGATTCTCAGATTAGTGTACCTTTCTTTTCACAAAATCAATTCTACGATTCCCACGCGTCAAATTTTTTTCAAGAATGAACGAAGCAGAAGCAAATAAAATAGGAAGCAAATTGGGCCTAATTTCTTCAGGGATTGGACTGTTGATCGCCTACACGTTCATGACAGTAGTGTTCGCAGCTGACCAAGAAAATCAAGATGGACTATTGTGGTTCCTGAACTCACCAATCAGACTGAACATTGGAATAGGCGCACTCCTATTATTATTGAGCGGATTTTTTTATGGGCGGATAACCGCGAAGGCGATCTTGATAAAAAAAAGAAATTTTGTTATTTCAGGATTTCTCTGCGGAATGGCTGTCCTCATCACCACAACATTTCTTACCGGATGGGTTGGTTTTTTTCAGGAAGGCAGCAACCCGATGTTTCCAGATGATAATCCCTTCGTAGATTTTGTAGTTAAACCACTTTGGTGGGTGACAATATTCGGCACAATACCTGCGCTGCTGGTTGGAATTGTATTCGGCGCGGTAGTAAAAAGTCGGGGAGACAAAAAACAATAAAATGTACCATTGAAAATTACAACGCTCGCTCCTTCCTCAATAACCAACTCTTTGCGAATAGAATAAGGCAATGAAAAAAACATCAATACGTATACTGCAGATTCTGTTCGGTGCTTACGTCAGTGTTTGCGTGCTCATGTATTTTTTCCAGGAATCCATGATCTTCTTTCCGGAAAAACTCGACAGGAATTACAAATTTACTTTCACGCAGAACCATGAAGAAATATTTCTGCCTACAGAAGACGGAACATCACTCCATGGTTTATTATTTACAGCTGACAGTTCGAAAGGACTTATCTTCTACTTGCATGGCAACGCAGGTTCACTTAGTACGTGGGGAGATGTTGCCAAAGTCTATCTCGAACAGAACTACGACGTGTTTATTCTCGATTACCGTGGCTTCGGAAAAAGCGAAGGTGACATTGGCGGTCAAGGAGAGCTTTTTCAGGATGTTCAGTTGGCGTACGATGCAATGAAAAAGAAATACGCGGAAAATAAGATTACAGTCCTGGGGTATTCTATTGGGACAGGACCGGCCGCCCATGTCGCTTCAGTCAACAATCCTCAACGATTGATCTTGCAGGCACCCTATTTCAGTTTAACAGACATGATGCGTGAAGAATACCCATTTGCTCCAACATTTCTTCTTAAATACAAATTCAAAACGAATGAATATATTCAAACCTGCAAAATGCCAATTGTAATTTTTCACGGCGATAAAGACGAAGTGATTGCATACGAATCGTCCGTCAGATTGAAAGCATTTTTCAAAGCTGGAGATACTCTGATTACACTTCGTGGACAAAAACACAACGGTATGTCCGATAATCTCGCCTATAGAAATGAAATTGCACGAATACTAAAGTAGTTCCAACAAAATGAGTCGTAAACTCCGCAACATCCTCTGGCTATTCATTTTGATTCTTGGTAGCTTTCCTGCCGGTTACCTGGCCGTTTTTGTTGACGCCCGCAATTTGGTACGCAGCGAATTCTTGATGAACATTATTATTGCAGGAATTGCATGCTTCATTGTTTTCGGCGTAATCACAATTATTATCTACGCTATTTTACGTGACAAGAAAAAAGCCGATCCGGCGAAACCCGCATTGATAGTTCACAGTGTTTTGATCCTTTTATTCATCATTACTTATGCCGTCCAATTGCCTGGAGCCGCAAAAAAGAACAGGTTGTCAGATTTCTTACAAGAGCGGAAAGAGAAATTGGAAGAATCATGGGCCAGTACAATCAACGCCAGAACCGATCTCACTGTTGAAGCAAGATCGAACGTTAAGAACATCTGTTCTTGTGCATATTATCAACTTGAATCGGATGATGAACTTGTAGAAGAAATGATGGCAGACAAAGATCTGTCCACATTTTCTTCGCGTTCAGACAAAATGAAAAAGCTGCTTGATCGATGTACCGAATTGTACCAGACAAAATAATTTTCTCTACTTCACAGTCACTTTGTAGTTTACAATCGCTCGCTCTTAATCGTCGCATTGGCTGTAAACCAGTATCTTCACATTATGGAACTCAGTAACATCGCCGAATTCAAATCTTCCAAAGATCTTCTCGAAAAACTACATGCCGCTGGAACTTCAAAAACCTTTGCGGAAGGAGAAATTATTCTAAGTGAAAACGCGTACATCAAAGCAATTCCAATTGTT
>CAZBYM010000514.1:0-3036 GCA_964495745.1 uncultured Chryseobacterium sp.
GAAATTCAAAGGCCTGATGATAGATCGGATGAGAAAAAGGAAGTTCAACAAATTCCAATTCCGGAAAGACTTTTTTCATCTGCGGACGAATGAATTTATCCATTCCGTAGTTGTCGGAGATGTGAAGAAATCCACCGCCAATTAAATAGTTGCGGAGATTTTCTGCTTCCTGAGTGGTGAATACAACATTTCCGTGCCCGGTCATGTGTACAAATGGATATCCATAAATATCAGGACTCCCCGCTTCTACTGTTGCCTGCTCAGGATTGATATTCGTCTTAATGTTCTCGTTGCAGAAGCGAATCAAATTCGGGAGCGACGTTTCGTAATTGGAATACCAATCGCCACCGCCGTTGTATTTCAAGAGTGCAATTTGACAACTATAAGCAGGTGCGTTCGCGAAAGAAAATATCCCGAGTAATGCCGCAAGTAGAAGTGGCAGCAACAATCGCACTCGAAAATTGAATTTAATTGGATTCACAGGATAAAGTTAGTGAAGATTGCTCTATTTTTTTACCACTTAGTCACTTAGAACACTAAAGGCTTCACTTAGAGGGTAACTCTAAATTCTTATAACAGGCAGATGAGTCAATCATAATCCACAAATCGTTGAACTAAGCGAAACCTAAGTTAACTCAGTGCCTAAGTGGCAGGTAGCCTTCACCCAATCCGTATCCCAATCACACAAATATCATCAGTCTGCCTGCTTTCACCCATCCACACTTTCAATTGGTCATCCAAAACTTTTTTCTGCTCTTGCATAGGAAGGTGGTGAATGCTCATGAGTAATTCCCGGAATCGGCGATGAGAAAGTTTTCGATCGTCCTCTCCACCAAACTGATCCGGATAACCATCAGTGAACAAATAAAGCATGTCGCCTTTCTGCATATCCATTTCCTGATTCGTGAACGGACGCATTTTGTTGTCGAAATAACTTCCGATAGAGAAACGGTTTCCTTTCGATTGAATGAGCATTCCATCGCGGATGATATACATTGGATTAATCGCAGCTGCAAATTGCATCTTGCTTGAAGTATGGTCGAAAACACAAAGTGCTATATCCATTCCGTCACGCAATTCACCTGCAGATTTATATTGGTTCAGCGTATGTTGAATTCCTGCATTCAGATAATCAAGAATATTTGAAGGCCGCACCAGATTTCGTTCGTGTACCGCCTGATTCAAAAGATTATTTCCCATCAAACTTAGCAACGCACCGGGAACACCATGGCCCGTAGAATCTACAACAGCGAGGTACGTATAATTCTCCCGCGTTTCTGCCCAGAAAAAATCTCCGGACAAAACATCTTTCGGTTTGTAAAGAATAAACAGATCACTGAATTGCTGCTTCAGCATGCTTTCAGGCGGAAGAATTGCTTCCTGAATTCGGCGTGCATAAAGAATACTTGCCTGTATATCCGCACTTTTTTGCTCAATGATTTCCAGATATTGTTGCTGCTGTAATGCGATTGCAATTGCATCTGCAACTTCCCGTACCATATCAATATCATCATCACCAATAATGTTAGCGGAAGATGCTCCGATGTTCACCGATCCTAACAATTGATCATTTGAATATACAGGCATCATGAGATACGATTTAATTCCAGATTCCAATTGCTCTTTATCAGAATCGGAAATAACATTTTCACTTTGAAGATCATCAACCTTGAAAATTTTATTCCCTTTCAATAAATCATAACTCTTGAAGGAACTCAACGGGAACAACAACATTCCCGGAACTGCCGCATTGTCCTTAACCACATAATGCAATTCGACTTCCTGATTACGTTCATCATAAATTGCGAGTGATACACGTTTTGCATATGTTAATCGTGAAGCAAGTCTTCCCAGAACATTTGTTGCAATCTCTGTCACTGAATGCGAATTGAGCAATTCGTGCTTGGCCATGTTCAACGTCTCCAATCGCGCTGAATACAAATTCAGCTGAAGCTCGTAACGTTTTTTCTCTGTGATATCCGTGAAGATCTCAATCTGCTTCAACACTTTGCCGTGCTCGTCTACAATTGGAGAATTGGCTACGTCAATCCACAATTCATACCCTTCTTTGTTGTACACGAGGAACTCTTTTCGGAATCCTTCAGCAGCAGCCGATACTTCACGCACCAAACTAATTGCAGAGCGATCAGTGCGGTCTCCTGCAAGAACGTCTCCTGGTAGTTTACCTTTCACTTCTGCTAATTCGTAACCAGTGATTCTAGTGAATCCAGTATTTACCCATTCGATTTGCCCTAACGGATCGCAGATCAAAACACCGTTAATTGTTTCACTTGCAACGAGTGAAAGCTTTTCCAGTTCCTCTTCGTAATGCTTTTTATCTGTGATATCTCTCGCAATTGCCTGAAATCCTTTGATTAGACTTGGGCGATATTCATCAAAGAGAATGCGGACAGTTTGACCTAGCCATCGCGTTTCTCCACTCAAAATGGTTATAGGAAATTCCAAATACGTGCTGACCGTTTTCTTTCTGAATTGTCGTGCATAGAAACTTCGCACCTCATCTTTCCATTCAGGAGTTACTGTATCTGTGAAGTGTTTGCCAATCAGATCTTCATTTTTGTAACCAGTTATTTTCGTGGTTACATCATTAAGGAAAGTAAAATGTCCACGATAATCTGCCGTGTAAATAATGTCTGTAGCAGCTTCAACAATATGTTTGTATCGTTCTTCTATTTCCTTTCGATCAGAAACGTCCATTCCGATTCCAACTTTCAAATTCCCGGGCAGCTCAGTGTCTACCCATTGAATCCATTTCTTCGTCCCATTTTTTGCTGTAACAGTTGAAATATATGGCACTGTTGTTCCTTTGAAATCTTGAACTTTATCTCGCATCCGCTTATTCTCTTCTTCATCGATGCTTCGTACTTTCCACCAACCTTCTCCCAACATCTCTTCAGGCTGATAACCCAAAACAGCTTTAATACTACGGCTAACATACACGATATTCCCGGTCGCATCGGCCGCAATAACCAGACTTCGGGAATTGTTTAACGTCGTGTCTGCAAAAATCAGACG
>CAZBYM010000515.1:0-3021 GCA_964495745.1 uncultured Chryseobacterium sp.
TGTTTCGTTGTGGAATCTTTTCCTTCACGCTTCTGCTCTTCTTCTTCCTGTTTGAACAACTCACGAAACTCTGTTTCCTTCAACTCCTGAATGGCTTCATCAAGAATTTTCTGATACATATCGAAACCAATATCTCCAATGAAACCGCTTTGTTCACCTCCCAGAAGATTTCCTGCGCCACGAATATCGAGATCGCGCAATGCAATATGAAATCCCGCACCGAGATCAGAAAATTCTTCGACTGCTTTCAATCGTTTTTGTGCCTCCGAACTTAGCATAAACATTGGAGGTGTAATCAAATAGCAAAATGCTTTTCTGTTGGAACGCCCTACTCTACCTCGCATCTGATGCAAATCGCTCAGTCCGAAATTCTGCGCATCATTTATGATCATCGTATTTGCATTCGACACGTCAAGTCCTGATTCGATAATTGTCGTCGCAACAAGCACATTGTACTGACCTTCCACAAAATCCAACATGACTTCTTCCAGCTTTCCGGATTCCAATTGTCCGTGCCCAACTGCAACACGAGCATCAGGAACGAGACGTGATATCATTCCCGCTATTTCTTTGATGTTGCTTACACGATTATGAACGAAGAACACTTGGCCTCCACGCTGCAATTCAAAACTTATTGCGTCGCGGATCAACTCTTCACTGAAGGTGTGCAGTTCAGTCTGCACCGGAAAACGATTCGCGGGCGCGGTATTTATTACACTTAAATCGCGCGCACTCATCAACGAAAATTGTAAGGTTCGTGGGATTGGAGTAGCCGTTAACGTAAGAGTATCAACATTCGTACGCAGCGTTTTCAATTTATCTTTTGCAGCAACTCCGAATTTTTGTTCTTCATCAACAATGAGCAAGCCAAGATCTTTGAACTTCACATCTTTTCCAACAATTGCATGAGTTCCAATCAGAATATCAACTTCGCCTTTTGCGACTTGTAGAAGTGTTTCTTTCTTTTGCGCTGCAGTTCTGTATCGGTTGATATAAGCCACTTTCGCAGGCAAATCTTTTAATCGTTCACTGAATGTTTTGTAGTGTTGTAGTGCGAGAATAGTAGTTGGAACGAGAATCGCAACCTGTTTGCTATCACATACTGCTTTGAACGCAGCGCGAATAGCAACTTCGGTTTTTCCGAAACCAACATCGCCGCATACGAGTCGATCCATTGGGGTTTCCTTCTCCATATCGCGTTTCACATCCTGAGTTGCGCGTAGCTGATCGGGCGTGTCTTCGTAAATGAAACTTGCCTCCAACTCATGTTGCATGTAATTGTCCGGAGAAAATTGAAAACCTTTTTGAGCTTTTCGTGCTGCGTACAACTTGATCAGATCAAATGCAATTTCACGAACCCGAATTTTCGTTTTCGCCTTCAGATTCTGCCAAACAGCGGAACCAATCTTGTCGATACGCGGAACTTCTCCTTCTTTACCGGCGTATTTCGAAATTCTATGCAACGAGTGAATGCTCACATACACAATGTCATTGTCGCGATACACAAGACGAATTGCTTCCTGCAATTTTCCACTCACTTCAATTTTTTCGAGGCCGCCGAATCGCCCGACACCATGATCAATGTGAACAACATAATCGCCAGGACTTAATCCACGCAATTCCTTCAGCGACATGGCTTCCTTTTTTCGCTGAAATCCATCGCGTAATCGGAAGCGATGATATCGCTCGAAAATCTGATGGTCGGTTAAACACGCAAGCTTTTGCTCGTGATAAGTGAATCCTTCGTGAATCGAAACAACAAGAGGATGATAATCGAATTTCTTACCGATGTCTTCGAAAATCTTGTAGAGACGTTCCGATTGCTTAGCATTATCGGTGAAAATTACATTGGTAATTCCGTTCAGTGTGTGTTTCGAAAGAGCTTGAGTAAGTAAATCGAAATTTTTCTGAAACGTCGGCTGTGGCGACATAGTATATTCTATCGCTTCTGCATCTTTCAGAATGAAACGGTTCCCATTTTCAACAATGGAATAATCAAGTACTTGTTTGCGAAACGTAGTACCATCGATGTACTGCTCGATTGGAGGTAAACGCGATATTACCGCATCCTTGATTTGCTCATCATAAACTTTCCGGGCCGAATCAAACTCTTTTTGAATTCCAACTTCGGATGTTTCCAGATCTGAAACCCAAACGACGTTCGGCGATTTTCCATGTTTCGCCGATTCGAAATAATGAAAAAATGATTCGCGGTTCTCACTGAGTAATTTCCCCTGCACGTTCGGAATGATCGTGAGATGATCAATATTTTTCAAAGAAAGTTGAGAGAGCGCATCGAATGAACGGATAGAATCTACTTCGTCACCAAAAAATTCAAGACGATACGGATTTTCATGTGCGAATGAGAACACGTCAACTATTCCACCACGCACAGCATATTGTCCGGCTTCATACACGTAGTCGACATGCTCAAATCCATACGTGAAAAGAAGATCGGTAATAAAGTGAATAGGAACTTTTTCTCCTTTGTGCAATCTCAAAGTATTGCGTTCGAGAAGTTGTCGTGTGACAACCATCTCCGACAAAGCAGAAGGATAGGTTACAACGATGACGCGTTTCTCTCTACGAATACGATCAAGAACTTCTGCACGCAAAAGAACGTTTGCGTTGTCTGTTTCTTCAACCTGGTATGGACGACGATAAGACGACGGAAAAAACAAGATTGGAATTTGAGTTACAGCTTCTCCATCTTCGCGCAATTCACCTAACAAGCTTTCGAGATCGTTTAGAAAATAAGCTGCAATCTCCTTGTCAGGAAGAATGAACAAATGGGATTGATCTGTGATTTTCGCTGTAGCCGCACCGATGAAAGCCGCTGCTGAGCCTACTAATCCTCTGAGTTGAATCCGGCCGGGCAAAGAAGTTCCCAGCACAGAAACGATTTTACCCGTCTGTGAATCTGCCTCGAACCGCTCCAGAATCTCCCTCAGCGTCACGAAGCAAAATTAGTTAATTACTTGATGCCTCAATTAGCTAATTAACGAATTTGCGCCAGCGTGG
>CAZBYM010000516.1:0-3021 GCA_964495745.1 uncultured Chryseobacterium sp.
TGTTGTAATACGATCACGGCTCATCAACAAGCCTTTCGGTGCAAGTTTGTTCTCCTGCATAAGTTCAAGAAAACGTTGGCCGTCTTTGTCTACACCAATTACAGAACAGAGAATAGGAGTTGCTCCTAAAGCCTGCACATTCAAAGCAACGTTAGCCGCACCGCCGAGCCGCTGCTCCTTTTTGGTAATTGAAACAACCGGCACAGGAGCTTCAGGAGAAATGCGGGTAACTTTTCCCCACATGTAATTATCGATCATTACATCTCCAATGATAAGTACGCGAAGTTTGCTGAACTTATCGAAAATGGTGCGGATTTCTTTGTCGGTGTACTTTGTCACGATTGTGGTCTTTGAATTTTGAATTACTGGAGCTTCGCTAATGCTTCTTTCATCCGCTTCACTGCTTCCTTCAGTTTCTCATCAGCCGCTGCGTAAGAAATCCGGATGTATTTATCTTCTCCGAAAGCTGCTCCAGGAACGATTGCGACATGTGCTTCATCAAGCAAAAACAAACTTAAATCAGTTGCATTTTTGATTACGTGATTTCCGTATTTTTTTCCGAAGAACGCAGACACTTCCGGATAAACATAAAATGCTCCATCAGGAATATTCGTTTTTATTCCCGGAATTTCATTCAAGCCCGCAAGAACCAGATCGCGACGACGTTTGAAAGCATTGCACATTTCATGTGTCGTAGTAGCCGGCATTTTCATAGCAGCGTACATTGCTTTCTGTGTGATCGAACTTGTGGCAGACGTAAATTGTCCTTGCATTTTGTCGCATGCTTTTGCAATCCATAACGGTGCAGCGAGAATTCCTCCACGCCATCCGGTCATTGCAAATCCTTTCGAAACACCGTTGATGGTGATTACACGATCGTAAATGAAATCGAACTGCGCCATGCATTCGTGTTTTCCAACGAAGTTGATGTGTTCATAGATTTCATCACTCATGATGTAAACACCTTCATGCTTCGCAACAACTTCTGCAATCGCTTTTAATTCATCGCGCGAATAAACAGATCCTGTTGGATTGCACGGCGTGCTGAACATAATCAAACGTGTTTTCGGAGTAATTGCCGCTTCAATTTGTTTCGCAGTAACTTTGAAATTACTTTCGATGTTCGCATCGACAATCACAGATTTTCCTTCAGCAAGTTTGATGATTTCCAGATAACTCACCCAATATGGAGAAGGAACAATTACTTCATCGCCGGGATTGACAAGACTCAACACAACATTCGCGATCGATTGTTTCGCCCCTGTAGACACTACAATTTGATCCGGTGTGTAAACAAGATTATTGTCGCGCTTGAATTTTTCAGCGATTGCTTGTCGCAATTCGAGATAGCCCGAAACGTGTGTGTAGTAACTGAAATCGTTATCGATTGCGTCGTGCGCCGCTTTCTTGATTTCATCAGGAGTATGAAAATCCGGTTCACCCAAACTCAGACTGATGATATCAATTCCTTGCGCTATCAATTCTCTGCTTCTCCGTGCCATCGCGATGGTCTGCGATTCGCTCAGTTTCTTTATTCGATCTGAAAGATGCTCCATAAATAAAATGGTCCGGTTAAGGAAAGATCGAAGATCGGTAAAAGATCGGGAAGTACGATTTACGAAGTAGGAATTACGATTTATTTGACTGGTTTATGTTGTATTTAACACCAGTTTGATATACTCTCAAATCGTACTTCGTAAATCTTAAATCGTAATTTTCTTAAGAACCGCGGTAATTGGAAACCCACGTAATGTCCTGCATATCTTTCAGAAGACGAAATGCATCAGCTCCCCAGATTACGTCAACCATAGGATCAGTAATTGGCCCATAAGCTTTCAGAATATCCAGTTGTCCATCGGAAGGACGTAGAGGTTTTTGTGCCCAGCCCGGACCGGGCCCGATTGGATCAAGAGTATTCGCCTGTTGTTTTCCGCGAGGTGGCGCAATGTAATAAGGCCATTCTGCATAGCGCAATCTCCAGAGATCATTGACGGGATTGCATTGCATACCACCAGGATATAATATTCGTGAAATAATTGTGTCGTTGAAATAACCACAATTGTTTACGCCATATTCGGAGAAGAGATTTTTCTTATTCGGGTTGGCATTACTTTCCTGAAAGCCAACTGCAATTCTCATGAATTCTGCTTGCGAAATATTTACTGCTTCAAGTGGTTTTTTCGGATCATCCCATTTCTTGATGATGTGGAAAGTCACAGCTGTACTATTTGCTCCTGGCATTAATGAAAATCCGAGGTACTCTTTGCAATACAAACTTGTTTCCGACGATTGCTGCAGGAATCCAAATCCGCAGAACGCGAATACAAACACAATGAATATGGACTTAAGCCTTTTCATGAGGATCTCAAATTTAAGCAATTTCGAGCATAAAAGGTTGCCACTAAGGCTCTAAGACTCAAAGCACCACAAAGTATTTTCGTGTTTCTTAGAGTCTTAGTGACTTCGTGGCAAATTCGAGGTGTTTAGGTCATTTTAGGGGCTCAAAATCGACGTGAATATGGTCGTCGTGTTGATTGTTGGTCGCTGGCGGCAAATTCATGGCTAAATAAATGCCTTTTGCTTTCACTTTTTTTCCGTTTGGAGTGGCATAAAAATCGTCTTTGAGCTCGAGTTTTAGAATAACTTTCTTCACATGAAGTCCTTGTTTACGCGCTTGTTTGTCGAGCGATAATATTTGAAGTCCAAGCAGATTGAAATCGATGATGATAGTTGAGTCATTCGTATACCTTCCTTGATCGTCAAAGTTCAAACTGTAATGCCATCCTCCAATAGAATCTAATCTGTAATAAGGCAAACTATCTTGTACTAACGGAACCATAAGATCTACGCTCCGTCCGTTTTGATGTGTGCGATGACCGGGAATTGGTCCACCCGTATCCAATCCTGATTCCATGTAACAGAACATTCTGCCCGGCGCAGTTGTTTCGAGTTCTTCATAAGAAGCCAGCAGTGTGTTCATCATCTTGTCACTCATGAATTCATGACCCATGAGATAGCTTC
>CAZBYM010000517.1:0-3021 GCA_964495745.1 uncultured Chryseobacterium sp.
GGTGTGTCATTTGTTTTCGATCGGGAGCAACGATTGATTCTCAGGGAGTATGAACCATTTCTGAAAGAAACATTTTGTGAGGGTTATTCAAATCGAATGACACCAGGTACGCGAAAAACGCTGCATGATTTTCGTGGTTACAAATGCAGTGGACAAATTCAGGACGAGTATATGTTTGCTTTGCCCGTTTCGGTTAAAGGAACGTTGCAATTCGATAGTTGTTTCAAGACCAACGACACAACGTGTTTTTTTGCAAGTGGAAGTTGTGTCGTGAAGAAGATTGAAGGCTACGGATATCAGGATGCGATGTACATCAAGCTCAACAAATCGGGAGGTTTTGATACAACTTACAATGTTGAGGCACGAAAAGAATATGTCCTTTTACCAAATGGGAAGTGGTTCGAAATACGAAATATTAATCTTCACATTCCTGGAATGCATGAATCATATGTAAATGGTAAGCGGACTTCTCAGGGATTTGAAACAGATATGGGAAGAACAGGGTGGCATTATTATTGGTCGGCCAAAACCGGAAATCTCACGGGTGAGTTTTATTACACGAGTGCGAGGAGTCACTCAAAAGGTAAGCGATGGTACGACAACGGCCAATTGCAGGAGGTTGAGTCGCGCGATAAGAAAGGGCGTGATCATGGCGTTGAAAAGAGATACGACATGGAAGGAAAAAAACTTCGTCGTGTCCGCTATATCCATGGTAAATCGTACGGCATAGTTTATGAAGACCGATGTGAATGTTATAGTCTTTCACGTAAGCGCTCGAAACATTGCAGAAGTTTATACTTCAACGACAAGAAATTATTTCGTTTGAATATTGTTTGCAGAAAGCGAAAATCCAGGTCTCCATTTTGAAGCAGGAATGTTTAGAACTTCAACCGCACCATCATCTTCACTTCCGTTTTGTGGTTACTCTGAATTTCGGTGAGAGATCCTTCACTGATGATATCCTGGTTGTAATAGAATGTTTGTGCAACGCGGCAAAACACTTCGAGTTTTCTCGTTACGTCCCAGTTAACAAGAAGAAATACACGCGAACCTTTTCCGTAATAAGCGGGAATGGAAAATGACAGAGGAACATCGTTTTCATAGGCATAAACTCGCGCATCGTAACTGTCGGTCTGAAATAATGCATAGCGAGCCGTGAAGGAAACAGGCGAGCCCATTTTCTTAAATGTTACATCCTGATAAATTGCGAGACCGGTTTGTTGAACTTCATTCTCGGGGTGAAACATGACATATTCAATTCTGTTTTTGAGTTTCCATGATTTTCCAACGGGATAAGAAATGTTGAAACGCCAGTTGTCTTGTTTTACCGGAATAAGGTAATCAATTTCAGATTCGTCGTCGTTTGCGTTTGTAAATTTATCGCGGTGACGATAACGAACATACATGTCGGTGCGCTTGTCGGGAGTGAAATTCAGTTGCACAAGGAAATCGTAGGCATTGGATGGCGCATCAATCAGAAATTTCATCCACGGATAAGAAATCATATCGTAATACGCGCTGAGTGTAATCTTGCGATGTGGTTTTGCCTGAACTCCGAAATAGATTGCACTTTCATTTACAGGCAAAGTGCTTTCAGAAAAAGTATTCGCGTGAAGATTCTGAAAGTCTCTTCCGAACCAACGTTGGTTAATGGTGAAGGCTAATCGTGGATCCATACTGATAAGAACTCCATTTGTGAAAGCCAATCCACCATTTGCGCTTCGTGCAGCTTCACCAAAGAAATTGAAATTCCGGATGATGAAATTGTAATCGGCGCCAACAACTGTGTTTTGCTGAGCAGAGAATTCAAACTGATTGTAAAGGCCAAGTGTTCTTGTAAGCGGCGCGTTATATTGAGAATGAATTGCGGTTACGCCAATTGAAAAACGATTCTTACGAAAAGAAACGTTTCCTCCATACAGGATTTCTTGAAGCGAATGTTTGTCGGCGAGTTCTGCCGGCGTACTATGAATTCCGGTTTCCTGCAAACTACTTACTTCGAGAATTTCAATGTCTGTTCCAACAGTATCTGATTCTGCAATGTTTGCATCGCGATTTCGCATGGAGAAGAATGCTGACGTCTCCAATGAACCAAATTTCAAAGTAGTTGCGGCTCCACGAAAATATTTATTTTCATCAACTGAAGTGTACGGACGAATTCCCAGCGCATTTCGTTTGGTATTGACTGTGAACGACGTTTTTCCAAACGCATAACCGGTCCACGCGACAAGACCTTGTCCGAAACTTACTTGGTAATCGCCAATGACCGCCGATTTTACAAACCCAATATTCCTGACAGAAAAATGCGCAGAATAAAAATCGAATCCGTTTTTCTGAGAGCCTTTGAAAAATTCTTCGCCCGCGTCTTTCTCTGCTGTAACTCCCCAGCTTACGAAATTGCCATAGGTGAAACGGTAACGCGTATACATTCGGTAAGGGTTTCCAAGGTATCTGGAATTCTCGCTGCCTCCGCTGTCCATTGGTGTGAAGCCTTTTTGCTCTTCGACGATGCGCTGACTTTTCAAAATAACTTCATGTTTTCCGTTCGCAAACATTTCTTTGATGGTGAAATGTCCGGAGTCAAAACGATCAGTGACTTTTACATAAGGAAGAATCGTATAGATTGTTGCCAGATCGAATCCGTCAATGGATTGTAATTCGTAAATGCTGATTAGATTTCCGAATCGTGTTCTGTGCGCAATAAGATTGTTGATCTGAATATCGGAGAACAATCCGAGATCAATCATTTCTTCGCGTGTAGCCGTATTGAGGTTGAGCGGATTTTGTTTGTAGAACGCCAGATTCTCTGTGAGCGCAGTCAAATCCACATCTTCACTTCCTAAATTTTCTCCGAGCACTTCGATTTGTTGGTTGAGCGGATCATCGCCTGCGTTTGTTGTATCGATTTGAGCGCAGAGTGTAGCTGGCGCACCAAACATCAAAACAAAAAGAAACAGGTGAACGTGTTTACTCATATTATTTCATTTTCTATTTTTTGAATTCGTGAATCCTGAAAATAAA
>CAZBYM010000518.1:0-3008 GCA_964495745.1 uncultured Chryseobacterium sp.
TGTATTACCGGAATAATCCTGAGCCAATCCTGTTACATTGTTGTCAACCAATCCATCTTTTACCGTAAGCGAAACAAATTGATTTCCTCCGTAAAAAAATAATCCGTTGCTGTATGATCCAATCCAGGTATTACCATCGCGATCAGAAGCAACACAAGTAACAATATGTTCATTCAATCCATTGTCCTTCGTGTAGTTGCGAAATATACTTCGGTTGTAGTGAATCAATCCACTTCCCCACGTCCCCATCCATACATCACCGCTATAGTCCTTGTGCATGCACGTGTAGAATGGCGAACCCATTCCAACAGGAAGTTGCAACTTGCTCAGAGTTCCACCATCCATTGAAAAAAGCCCATCACCGGAAGTAGCAATCCACAAAACTCCATCATTCAATTCCAGTACGCCACGAATCCGCGCATTCAATAGTTTGGTTTGATCAGCGTAAGCTGAATTGGAATATTTTCCCGACGTATATTGAAACATGAACAAACCATTATGATCTGTCCCAACCCACATTCTTCGTTGTGAATCAATTGTGATTGCAGTTACCGGCAGATTATCCACCGGAGTGCCCGTAACTATCTTTTTGAAAACTCCTCTTACAAATTCATAAATCCCATGATCTGTAGCGAGCAGTTGTTCGTTGTTCATTCCCCGCGTGAAGGAATGAATCTTAGTGAATGTGTTTGCAGGAAACTCGAACAAGAGAAAATCTGCATACGCGTAAAGTACTAATCCGCTGTCTGATGAAATAAGCACTCCCTCATCTGTTTCAGCAATTGCGTAAACTGCATTGCCAGGGAATCCTGTTGATCCATCGAAGAATTCAAACTCACGACCATCATATCGAGCAAGTCCGCCCTCAGTTCCAATCCACATGTATCCGGTTAAATCCTGATATACGGCAGTGACCCGGGAAACAGGCAAACCATCACTAACTGTATAGTGCCGAAAATTATATTGTTGCGCAGAAATACGATCCGGCGAGGACAACCACGCGAGAATCGTGAGAACACAATATGAATAAATCGATTTGAAACCCATGATCGAGTTGAGAACCGAATAAAGGTAAGGTTTTGGAGAAGAAGAAGTACGATTTACGAAGTAGGAATTACGATTTCGCGCAGTAGTCAAAAGAGTCGACACTAATCTTGAGACTCAAGCATTTTCAAGTAGTCTTTTCTGCTTGCGTTTATTACTTCGTGTGCCTTTGATTTGTCGTATTCTGCAGCAATCTCCACAGGAGTATAACCCGTCTCCGGAGAAAGTTTGTACGTCTTGAAATAATGCTTCAATCGATTCATCAGCATTTCAGGAATATCATCGATGCTTTTGATGTAGGAATAAGCTGCGTCGCCAACCAGTACAGCAATAATCTTATCGTCCGCTTCGCCTTTGTCAATCATTCGTAAACCACCAACCGGAATTGCTTTCAACAAAATATCCCCGTGTGGAATCGGACGTTCACACAAAACAACAATATCCAATGGATCACGATCGCCATGCAAGACAGACGCAAGTTTAGCCACTTCATCTCCGCAAAATGTCTGAGGAATAAACCCGTAAAGAAATGGTACAACGTTCGAATACAATTGCGGACGATCGATTTTCAAGTAACCGCTTTGTTTATCAATTTCGTATTTGACGGTATCCCCCGGAACGATTTCAATGAAACACATTACTTCTTCAGGACATTTTTCTCCTGGAGAAATCCCATGCCATGGATGCGCCTTTTGTAACGGAAATTTATTTGCCATCTCTCTTAAACATTCGTTTTACAAGTAAGAAAATTCCGGCTAGACCAAGAAATCCTGCGAGCGTATAAACAATAGCCTGTGTTGGATCTGGCAATTGATTCTTGTGAGACAAATCCTTGTGTTTCTTAGGATCGATGAACGGCTGAATTCCAAGACTATCTTTCAACCACTGCAATTCCACAGTATAAGCTCCGCGTTCCGCTTCATAAAAATCCTGTTGCCCAGTAATTGGTTGAGACCGACTATGCCCACACATGTCTGCTCTGGGAACTCCGTAATCAACCCACTTTGAATAAATCGTCCAGACTTCTCCAGGTACAAATGTCATTCCGCAATCGGAAACGGCGTCATATTCAACTTCAACGTTATCGTAAACTTCACCTTTGTACAACTCAGTAACTTTGAATCGTGCGCGCGAACGTTCATCATCGCCTGAAACTGCAAGTACTTTTCCAACGAAAATTACATCGTATGATTTTGCTTCGATAGAATTGATCGAATGAATGGTTTTACATTGACATGCAAATACCGCTGTTGCAGGAATAAGAATCAGTACGACTGCGGCGATAAATTTCTTCATTCTCCAAAAGAATATTCAGCCATGAATGCATTTGCCAATGAAATATCCACATAAAGTTCACGATCAATTTCCATGTGCGAAACTTTTTTTCGAAACGCTGAATGCAGATTCATCAGAACTTCTGATGATGAAAGCTTATCAATCTTCATTCTGAAGTCTAGAGCTTGTGCAGCATTCAACAATTCAATAGCGAGAACTTGTCTTGTATTGCGCACAACTTTCGCACACTTCGTTGCTGCATTTGCGCCCATGCTCACGTGATCCTCCTGTCCATTTGAAGAAACGATGGAATCAACAGAAGCAGGCGTACAAAGTTGTTTGTTCTGACTGACAATTGAAGCGGCAGTGTATTGCGGAATCATAAATCCTGAATTCACTCCGGCATTTGCAACGAGCATGGCAGGAAGTCCGCGTTTACCGGCGATTAACAAATAAGTTCTACGTTCTGAAATACTTGCAAGTTCCGCGACAGCAATAGCGAGAAAATCAAGTGCGAGCGCTAGAGGTTGTCCGTGAAAATTTCCTCCGGAGAGAATTTCTTCCTGCTTGCAGAATAAAGTTGGATTGTCTGTGACAGAATTTATTTCCACAAGAAGAACACGCTCGGCATATTCAATTGCATCGCGCGAAGCTCCATGAACCTGCGGAATACAACGGAAAGAATACGG
>CAZBYM010000519.1:0-3001 GCA_964495745.1 uncultured Chryseobacterium sp.
ATAAATGTCTGTCCCTTGTCCCTTGCGCTGTCCCTTGTCCCATGACCCGGTGTAAATGCCGCCATCGGCGAACGTGAACGTTCCTACTCCATGATGATAACCATTCAACCAACTACCGTCATACTTCGCTCCGTTCGCAAAAAAATATTTTCCATTGCCGTTAATCGTGTCGCGAACCCATTCACCTTCATATCGAGCGCTATCCTTAAAATGCGCAATGCCATACCCATCACGGAAATCATTCTTCCACTCTCCAGAATATGTGGAACCGCCAGAATAGCGGCACGTGCCTTTGCCACTACGCTTACCGCCAGCCCAATTGCCGGTGTATTCACTCCCGTCAACATAGAGGTACGTTCCTTGGCCGTACATCGTATCTCTTTTCCAATTTCCAATGTACTTTGCGCCGCTCTTGAAATAATAGGTAGCGAATCCAGAACAACTATCATTCAGCCAGTTTCCTACACAGGAATCACCAGCAGGAAATATATACGTGCCATGGCCCTTGCGACGATCAGCAACCCATTCTCCTGAATAACTGCTGCTGTCGGAATAATAGTATTTGCCTTTACCATGCCGCTTGTATTTTGACCAATGACCCTCGTACCGTGAGCCATCAGAATACAAATAGGTTCCTGTTCCTGAGGCGCAGTTTCCCGAAACACATCCAAATTTATTTTTGACTTCAGTTTTTTGCGCTTCCACTTGAAATGCGGGAAGTAAAAGGCCAACAAAAAATATTGCCTTATAGTAAGTTTTCAATCTGTCGATATGGAATTTCATTCCCATAAAAAAAGTGCAACGAAAAAGACACTGGTGAAAAATTTGTGGGCCCAGTCGGAATCGAACCGACCACCAACAGATTATGAGTCTGCTGCTCTAACCGAATGAGCTATGGGCCCTTTGCACTTATCATTCGTGAAGGATGGCAAAAATAGGAATTTCTTTGGTTGAGTTTCTGTTGCACCTGCTAACTAAAAGCCAAGAAATCACTTTAGGAGAGAATATTCGGTGACCACCAGGAAGTTTAAGGTTGCTTTTTTTCGATTACATCAATTCTCGGACCTTCTGGAGCCACATTCCCAACAGATTCTTCCTCATACGTGCAATACGTAATCCACCACCGGTTATTGTCGTAGAAAATGTTGAAGACATTCACGCCACGAATAGAAACTGTATCTCCTTTTGGCCCCACATCCATTAACTCATAGGCAGAATAAACGCACCTCATGTGACCAAACGAAAGCGTCTGTCGTCCGATTTCCCATTCTTTGAAATGATGTGTTGCTGTAAATCCTTTCATCAAGTGCAAATATTCTTGCGGATTAATTCTAAAGTTGGTCATGCGCGTAGAGTCTTTTCTCGACTGTACTATTCCTTCGAGTTGTGCGCCTGGCCAGAAGAGATTCACGAAACGTGCGCTGTCAATGTGCTTCCCTTTCTTAACGTCGAGGCAGGAATAGAATGTGGTTATCAATCCGTCGGGAGTGGAAAGGTTGTCGCTGTGCTGTGCGCAAAGAAGGAATGGAAGAATGAGCGGAACGACTGCAGCAATAAATTTATTCATCAGAAAAAACTTGAACTATTCCTTCACGAATTCCACTCTGCGATTATTCGCCTTGTCTTCGGCCGACTTGTTTTCATTGAGTGGCTTTGATTCGCCAAATCCGTTGGTAGTTAGTCTCGAGGCTTCTATGCCAAGATCAACCAGCGCTTTTTTCACTGCTTCCGCGCGGTCTTTTGATAGTTGCAGATTAGTTCCATCCTCACCATCACTGTCGGTATGACCTTCAACACTCAATTTCAATTCCGGATGATCTTTCATCATTTTCGCAATTTCATTCAGCGTTCCCATTGACTCGGGCTTGATAGTCGACTTTCCCGAATCGAACAAGATTCCGCTGGTAATTATTTTCCCTTGTGTAGTAAGGCGGTCATAAAGCGGAACGCCACCTTCAGCTACTCTCACATTTTTAATAATAGAAGGATCGCTTTTAATTGCTCCGCCGCTTACCGCCTGAATAGAAAAGTTTTTCGGAACAAATTCCAGGTCCGGAATATTCAAAACGCGATCATGGTCGAAATAAACTTTTAATGCTCCTTTGTTATACGAGAGTGCAATGTGGTGCCACCCTGGCCCCTGATTGGATTTAGACGGACTACCTTCGGCAGACCCAAGCGATGATTTTGTTGTTCGAACGTAAACACTTTTCCCTCCACCCAGTTTGATGGTGTATGCTTCATTGTACTTGTTGTAATAAAACCCGTCAAATTCAATCGTGAAAACATCAGGCAAGTAATTTTCATTGTTCATTCGCGGCATCACTTCCGTATTCTGCTTTGCAAAACTCAGTACGTTTTCGCCATTGTGAACGGCATTCTCTGCATTGCCGGCTTTCAGTTTCCACCGTGAAGGGAATTCTCCGTTTTTTTCTCCGGCGAAATTGTCTTCGAAAATTATTTTGTCGCCGGAAACGAAATCATATTTGGACCAGACTTTGAGTGTGTCTTGTGAATAAGAAAGCGCTGGAAAGGAGAGAAGGGCAATCAGTACGTATTTCATGGGGTTGAATTTTGCATGAAAAGTAGAACGTTTCCCTTGTAAATCCAAGCGAACTATAACATACGCTCAATCGCCGCCGCGTAATGTTTATGTTCCAGATCATGAATTCTCCTGGATAACGTCTCAACAGTATCTCCTGCTTCTACAACGCATATAAACTGTGCGACATGTTTTCCCTCATCAAAATTTTCGTTCACATAGTGAATTGTGATTCCACTTTCTTTTTCTCCAGCGGCCAGAACAGCTTCGTGAACATATTTTCCATACATCCCTTTTCCGCCAAACTTTGGAAGAAGGGCGGGATGAATATTTACGATTGCGTGAGGAAAAGCGTGAATAATTGCCTTCGGAATCAACCACAAAAATCCGGCGAGAACGATCAAGTCAATTCCTCGCTCTTTGAGTTCTGGCGCAATAGAAGTTTGCGAAAAAAAATCG
>CAZBYM010000520.1:0-2993 GCA_964495745.1 uncultured Chryseobacterium sp.
TTCGATTCGTTGTGAATTGTTCGGAAGTGAATAGAAGTGAATATATCGGTAGTAGCGACCATTTACTACTTCCTCAGACTTAGCAACTGATTCGCTCCAATCGTTTTCAGGAATTGCATAATTAACTGTTCCGGATGAAAAATGGATTGCAAACTGACTTGGATCGTTAGGGTACCATTGGGTAAATCCACTTGGATCTTGGGAAAATAGAAGGGAAGTTGAGGTTAACCCACAAGCGAGTAAAAGTATCTTTTTCATTGAGCGATTTTAAGGGTGTAAGATACCAAATCCCTATCATTTTTGCCACAATGACGCAAAGTCACTAAGGAGTTCGCAAAGATTTCATTTGTGACGTTTTTCTGCTGATTGCAGCTACTGCCCGTCATTCCATTTCGTACTTTCGTCATGTGGAAAAGGAACCTTCATTGGCAGAAACTTTCGATCGCGTCACAACCAAAATTCCGTGGTTGAGGAAGCAGGTGATGCCAACTCGGGTTTTTATTTTTGCAATTCTTGGTTTCGCAGCTGTTGTTTATTTGCTGGTTGTGATGAATCGCCCAACCGAACACAAAATGCTGACGGAAACGGTGTGGTGTGCTGATACCATAATGGTTGGAGTTACCCGACTGCAACCGAATTCTTTTGGCATCAAAGCAGATTTCAAACGATCGCGAGTGGAAACATTTCAATTGAAGTCTGATGGCCGGGCGATATTCCCTGGATTTAACAGTGAGCCTGTGAATGCGAAGTGGAAAACAGAAGATATCTACATTGAAATTTATGATGCAGATACTTTCGGAAATATCTATAATGGCGTGTATGAATTCTTTCTCACACAAGAGTTCTTGAAGATGGTCAACGAAAAAGTAATGATCAGCGGTTCGAAAACAAGAGCGTATTAAGTAAATCTTCTCGTTTTATTTCTGAATTCGACGCTGTCCAGAATTATTTCGTGCTGAAAACAATAATGAAGATTTGGTGGCGTTATCCTCTTGTTTTCACGGCACACTGAATTCACCATGCGATTAGAATACGTATCACATTCATGTTTCGTTTTAGAAACAGGAGGGAAGAAAATTGTTTTTGACCCATGGATCACCGGCTCAGCCTACCATGATCAATGGCATCTTTTTCCCAAACCGGTTGACACAACATTGGTTGAGCAAGCGGATATTATTCTCATTTCTCATGGACATGAGGATCATATGCATCACGCGTCACTGAAGAAGATTCAAAATAATGCTCGTGTATTTTTTCCGTTTCAGTGGAGAAGAGGAGTTGTTGACTATTTCAAACATCTTGGATTTTCTTCCATAACCGAAGCAGTAAGTTTCAAAACTTATTCGGTCGATGACATTCGAGTTACATTTCTCGGCTATTCATTGGAGAGTGTTGTTGTTATAGAATGCGAAGGAATGGTAATCGTGAATGTCAATGATGCCTTAAATAGCAATCATGAAACTGCGACAGAATTCATCCTGGAAAAAATAAAATCGCGATGGCCTAAAATTGATTATTTACTTTCAGGCTGGAGTGGGGCAGGATATTTCCCCAACAAGGTTCATTACAAGAACAAAGACGACGTTGAAGTTGCGAAAATTCGCGAACAGTATTTCGCCGATAATTTTTGCAAATTCACAAAACATCTTCAACCGGAAATTTCAATTCCATTTGCACCGGGATTCGTATTGCTGCGGAATGAAAATCGGTGGATCAACAACGTGAAGTTTCCGAGACAAATGATCCGACTATACTACAATGATTACTTTGAAGAAAATAGCCCGATTCAATTTCCCATAACGTATCCGGGAGATTATTTTGTAGACAAAACATTTGTTGAAGTATCAGCACTTCACAGAAAGAATTCGGATGAAGAATTGTATAGGGATATTGACGATGTCTTTCGGGAGGAAATAGTAAAGGCAAATCGGATTTCAATTCGATCTCAAAATGAGATATCGGAATTGCAAAGCAAACTAACCAGCTGGATCAATCGCAATAAAGTCTTGTATGATGAAGCCGTAATTCAAGACGCAGTTTTCAGTATTGCCTTCACAGACGTATCTGATTCCATCCTTTTTAACATACGGCAAGAGAATGGAAAACTCTCTGTAAAGCAAAGCCACACGACTCAGCCCGACGATCGTTTGATTATAACAACTCGAGCTGAATTACTTTCGATTAATCTGGACAAGCCATGGGGCGGAGATCTGCTTTCAATTGGATATGGTGTAGATATCGAAGTTTTCGATGAACTTTCCCTTGAGAAAAATTTGGATATCGTCTGTTTACGTCTCATTACTCGTTTTCCAACTTTCCGAAAAGATTTCAAGAATCACATTGGGCGGATTCTAAAATACTATTTGAGAAATCCTGCATTGACAAATCTGTGGATTACGCAAAAAATTAAGTTACGCCCATACGTCAATAAATATCCGTTCAATGAGCGAGATCACTGGATTACGTATAACAAATGTGAGTTGTGTAAAGTTTGCAAATTGCCGGAGTTGGATTTTGCGAGGTAGCATAGACCTAAAAGGCTTTTCAGGTCTATGTGCATTTACGCGGGATAAAATAAATTCAAACAATTCTGGCTAATATATTTAGTTTTTTCTACAACACACTTCTCCGTGATGTAAGTTGCGCTCCAAATCCATAAAATCGGAATGTGATGAAGAAGAAAAGTATAAAGATTGGAGCAATTGACATTGTTGTTTGCGAGAAAGACAGGCAGCATTACATATCATTAACGGATATGGCACGCTACAAAGACGTAGAAAGAACAAATTACGTCGTTCAGAATTGGTTGCGGACCAGAAATGCAATTGAATTTTGTGGGTTATGGGAAAAATTGAATAATTCCAGTTTTAAAGGCATCGAATTCGAGGCGTTTAAGTCTGACTCTGGTAGTAATAGTTTCACTCTTACGCCACAACGTTGGATTGCGTCTACAAATGCAATTGGTTTGATTTCGAAGGCAGGAAGATATGGAG
>CAZBYM010000521.1:0-2984 GCA_964495745.1 uncultured Chryseobacterium sp.
CATATCTATGTTCCCAAACGACTAATTCAATGCAGTATAACTAATAGTTAGGCCTTTGCGCTCTTATTAAATGCTAGTTACTCGAATCATCGGTTCTTGCCCACAATGCCAAACTCAAAACAGCTTCGGCAATGTTAGCATACATTCTAACGCTCTGACGCGAGGATGCGGATCATGCTCGTATTCGCAAACGTTTCTGTTGCCTGAATTGAAAAAAACCATCGTCTATCTTGACCAGTCTTTTTTATCTCACGCCTTTCGCGAAGAATTAGATGAGTTCAAAACATGCGCTGATTTCATACGTCAAATCGCTCATGACCAGTTGCTTGTTTGTCCTCGTTCATCAACACACAAAACTGAGACTATGCAGTGGCGGGATAGCAGGCGGGAAAACTTGTGGGAATTCATAAAACGCACTTCCCGAGGTCATGAGTTCGCTCCCGAATACAGGATCAAACAGGAACAAATCTTGTGTGCTTTCAGGAGATTCCTTGCCAACGATAAGGGAGCCTTCCCGATTCAAATATCCGATGCTTTGTCACACGATGTAAATCAATGGGAAGACTACTTCACGGTCGAAGTGGAAACAGTCAAGGAAGATCCCGAGCTCACAAGAAAAGCCAAAGAAGACACGACCTCCCGCTTGCCTGGTCTGTTTGACGCTTGGCGGAAGCATAGTCGTGCTTTTGAGGAACACCTTTTATTCGAGTATGCCTCCGCAGCAGAAATCTACATCAACTCATTCGCTCGAATGGCGACGCGTATGAAAAACGGCGATTTGACCGCTCTCATCGACTCGCCAATAGACTCTCAGATTGTCGAGGTAATGATCAGAGAATTGGACGAGGATACCGACGCCGTGGCTAGTTTTCAAAAAATACCCGATTTTTTCAAATCGAGCTTTTTCCGCGAAGTGCCAGTGGAGTACATTTCTTGCGGCATCGTTACTGTTCTTCGGGATTGCGTTAAAATGGGGCAATACTCCAATCCAAATAAAGCAAAAGAGCGACTTTCGGGTTTCTTTTTCGATCTCAATTACATCTCTGCCTACGCCCCGTATTGCGATGCAATGTATATTGACAACGAAATGCATCAATTCGCGAAAGACAAACGTTTGCGAATTAGTGATAAGTTTGGAACCAAGTTTTTTTCAAAGTCTAACATGGACGAATTCAGTACTTACCTTGAATCCATCCACACTCAAAAAAACGAAAAACTGTTGGACGCAATAGAAATGGTTTATCCAAAGAGTACGATGGGCGCAAAGGCCTAACCAGTCGCTCAAGCTGACGTTGCAACCGCCTGCGCTCTGAGTTTGTAAATGTCAGCTGTTCTAAGCACAACTTACGTTACGAAAAAGCATTTTAAATTTAGAAAACGATTTCCGGCGCGCTGAAACGTTGCAACGCAGCTTAGTTCCGGTCCGTTAGGTTGCCCATAATCAAATATGTCAAAAGATCCATCAAACCAATTTCCTGATGCTATCACAAAGAATGTTGTGGAATCTCTTGCATATATTTCATCAATAGAACAAGAAACTGATTACTCAATCCAATCGGCAATTCCAGTTTTACAGGGACAACCTGCCAAGAGTTACTTGGAAGACGACAAATTTAAGCTTGCATTGTGGACAAGTCACATACTAGATCAAAATGAACGACACCGGTTACTGAAATCTGATGCTACTTTTGTTTGTCGCAACAATGAGAGGTCTCTCACATTTGACTTCAAATCGTTTTCTCATTTGTCTTCCCCCTTGTTTGTCGACCCATATCGACACAATTTCACAATTAAAAAATATCAAACAAGTCGCATTCGTCACGGTGTTCATTGGTTTCGAGCAATAATTCCAACTTCGGTTCCCCAAAAACCAGGTTCCCATTTTGAAAGTAATCAGTTGAGGATTGAATCCATTGTATATTCTGCCGGACTTGTTAATGTCAAACTTGCCGGGCACACTTTTGACCTTTTTGGATATTCGCCAGAAAAATCTGATAAGTCTTTTCTTTTCATTGACTGTACCGAATCTCTGAATTTCCATCCATTCTTAGACGCAATAGAAACAATCACCTTGGCCTATGGTTTTGTGACTGGATACTATCCAAGAGATCGAAGGTATATTCTTGCTTCTAACAATTCTGAGTTCACCGAATTCTCAGAAGTGTTGTTTGATACTCTTCCGAAAACTTTTCCCTCTGAGTACTGTGTAGTTCCAACTTTTGCAATGATGGTTTACAGTGGATCTCCGAGTCATATTGCATTCCCCCGATCCACCTTTGAATGTCTTTGTGAACAACTTCTCTTTAATCGGCCTTTGACGAGGGCAATAATGACTCTTCTTGAGGGGCATACAACGACCATCGAATTACGCGCGGCAGTGTATTCTATTGCTCTGGAAGCTATTACGGACATAATCTCTCAAGAAAATTCCCCATCCTTAATTCCTATCTCCAAAAAGTCTCTAGCCAAGAAACTCCTAAAGGAGCTCGAAGCAACTCTTATGCGATTCAAATCCGACATCTCTGTTTCGGGAATTAATACTCTTTCAAAGAAACTTCAAGTCATTAACTCGCCAACGAACAAAGACAAACTTATTAAACCTTTTGAACTTTATCATGTTGTTCTAACAGCCGATGAGCGAAAAGCCATCGAGAGGCGAAATGATTTCCTGCATGGTCGTTTTCCTTATGATCCAAGTGACGATAACCAGAATTTTCAAATGGAGCAGACAGTGCTAACATTGCTATATTGTACGACAGTATTGATTCTCAAATATGTTGGTTACTCTGGCCCTATAGCCTATTTCCCGGCTTTTAACCAAATCTTGCGACGCCGTAATGTTACTAGCCCATTCACAAAATATATTTAATATGGCAACCTAACCAGTCGCTCAACCTGACGTGGTAACCGCGAACGCGATTTGGTTATTTAAAGTTGAGATTTCTAAATATCAGCCAGAGGCTGATGCGCCTTTGGCGCACAAC
>CAZBYM010000522.1:0-2980 GCA_964495745.1 uncultured Chryseobacterium sp.
GATTTTCGCAGTTCGGTTATTAATTAGAGTGGAACATTTATGATCAAACTGAGACGCTGCCCAGCAACGGCACAAAATCTCATCCTGAGAAGAATACCGTAACTTTCCGAAACATTCTGCAAAACCTCTGCTACATGAAGAAACTACTCACTGCATTCGTGCTATTGACTGCCGCTACGACGTTCGCACAAACCAGCGATACCGAATGGGACGATTATTTCATGCCGGGTGTTGGCTACAAAATGTACGTGCCAAAAAATCATGACACACTTGGAATTTATCAGGGTGTGATGACGGAGTTTGTTATCTATGCGAGAGCCAAAGCTGGAGATTCACGATGGTCGGGGCCGGCAAGAATAAAAACATACGGAAATCTGAGCATCATGAATAGCGATAGCGATTATGGAAAAGATATTTTTTACGCGAACATGGGACTTAATTTGTCGTTCGAAGCGAACACCTTCCGAAGAGTTTTCATTCCGTATTTCGGATTGGAAATGGGTGGACTATTCCAGCGAAATTTTTCTACGTTTCAATTTTCTCCAGTTGTAGGAATTCAATTGCTCTCAACTAAAATAATTATCTGGAATATTCAGGGCGGATATCAATACACCACGCAAAAATTTGACGAATACAGCGGATATACTTTCTCCTCGACGCTGAACGTTTTGCTCTGGAACAGAAAGTAAAATTGGCCGCGTAATTACTTTTTCTCTTCCGCAGTCTGCACTTTCTCCTGTTTGATATTCACAGGAAATTTTTTTCGCATTCCGAACACACCAACTTTAATCCAACCGTTGACTTCTGCGCTTGTTTCTTTCTGAGAAATGGCCGCGAGAAGTTTTGGAATGCCGGTGATAATATCTGTCATCTGCGCATTGACGTTCACGCGATAAACCTGTTGCGTGTCCTTCATGATCTTGATTCTGTCTTCCACCGTAACAGTTCCTAATGAAACTCCAGCAACTTTTACATCGAGCTCAAGACCGTAAACATTGATCGCAAACTTATTTGGATTGTCGATTTGTAAACCCATGTCCATAACAACCGTTCCACGAAGGAAATCGATTTTGCCAAACTTAACGTCGGTTACTTTATTCGGAACAACAGGTTTGAGTCCACAACTGGTAAAGAATGTTGCGCCAACAATACAAAGAATGAGAATAGTGCTTTTCATGAACTTTTTTCCATTTCGCTGCAAATACGATGCAAGAAATTAAACTGTGGCGCTGTTTTCACAATTATTGTGGAAGTCACAGTCCAGAATAACGACGAACTACAGTTTCCATTGGAACAGTAATAATTTTCTTCGTGCTGCTTCGTGCCTTCGTGTCTTCGTGGCAATTTTACTTCCCGCTCATATAATGCTTATAGAACAACGGAATCGTCTCAATCCCTTTGAAGTAATTGAAAATTCCATAATGTTCGTTCGGAGAATGCAACGCATCCGAATCCAGTCCGAATCCGAAAAGCACAGAATCCAATCCGAGCACAGATTTGAAGAGCGCAACAATTGGAATCGATCCGCCCCCACGCGTTGGAATAGGTTTCTTCCCGTACGTTTCTTCCATTGCTTTCGCAGCAGCAAGATATGCAGCTGAAGATGTTGAAACAACAACAGGTTCACCACCGTGATGAACAGCGACTTTCACTTTCACTCCTTTTGGCGCAATCTTTTTGAAATGCTCAGAAAACAAATTCGAAATTTCATCTGAAGTCTGATTAGGCACAAGTCGCATGGAAATTTTTGCAAACGCTTTCGAAGGCAAAACTGTTTTCGCGCCTTCGCCTGTATAACCGCTCCAGATTCCGTTCACTTCAAGTGTTGGACGAATACCCGTGCGCTCGATTGTAGTAAATCCTTTTTCTCCCATCACTTCTTCGATATCAAGATCTTTCTTGTAATCGTTGAGATTGAACGGAGCTTTATTCATTTCCGAACGCTCCTCTGCGGACAATTCCATCACGTTATTGTAAAATCCAGGAATAGTGATGTGATAATTTTCGTCATGCATAGAAGCAATCATGCGGCACAACACGTTCGCCGGATTTGCTACTGCACCACCATAAACTCCTGAGTGCAGATCGCGGTTTGGTCCGGTAACTTCCACTTCCATGTAGGCAAGTCCGCGAAGTCCAACATCAATTGAAGGCGTATCATTCGCGATAATCGAAGTATCAGAAATCAGAATAACATCTGCTTTCAATTTCTCTTTGTTCGCGAGTAGGAAATTTCCAAGATTGGCAGAACCAACTTCTTCTTCTCCTTCGATAATAATTTTCACATTACATGGAAGCGTTTGTGTTTTCAACATTACTTCCAGCGACTTCACGTGCATAAACATCTGACCTTTGTCGTCGCAAGATCCACGAGCAAAAATTGCTCCTTCCGGATGTACGTCCGTTTTCTTTATCGTTGGTTCGAACGGAGGCGAAGTCCAAAGCTCTAGCGGATCTGCTGGTTGAACATCGTAATGTCCGTACACTAAAACGGTAGGAAGTTTCGGGTCAATGATTTTATCTGCGTAAACAACCGGATAACCTCCCGTTTCACAAAGCTCTGCGTTTTCCGCACCTGCAGCGATCAATGAAGCCTTCACGGCATCTGCAGTTTTCAGTACGTCATTTTTATACTTTGGATCAGCGCTGACAGATGGAATTCTCAGGAGGCTGAACAATTCATCCAGGAATCGTTGTTTGTTCTGTTCGATGTATTCTTTTTGTGTGCTCATAACATTGATATTTTGGTCAATTATTGACAGAGATGACGAATTTCAGTCAAAAAAACATCGCATTAACACCTCAATGCCCTTTTTTTCATGACTGCCTCAAATCCAGCGATTAAACTTGAAAATCAGACGACAAAGCCCTATTTTTGTTCAAAGGCAAATTCCGTCCTTCCGATAAATATCGGGATCCCAAGGACGCAAATAAAGCAAAGGCTATGTCAAAACGATTATTCACTACTGCATCATCGGTC
>CAZBYM010000523.1:0-1393 GCA_964495745.1 uncultured Chryseobacterium sp.
TTCCGGCTCGTCTGCTGCATCGCCCATGCTTGTATCCACCGTTCCATCAATTGCTACTGCTTCTTCTTCAGGATCTGTTTCAACTGTTGTTACAGCACCTATTGCATCGGTTTCTCCGAGTGAAATCAATCGCACACCTTGTGTAGCGCGACCCATTACGCGAAGATCTGCAACACGCAAACGGATCATGATTCCAGCTGTGGAGATGATCATGAGGTCATTTTCATCCGTAACAGCTTTCAACGCGATTAATTGACCGGTTTTTTCCGTTACGTTAATCGTTTTTACACCTTTTGCTCCGCGACGTGTCTGTCTATAAGACTCAACATCGGAACGTTTTCCATAACCTTTCTCGGAAACAACCAAAACCTGAGGCGGATTCTCCATTGGCATGATGATCATTCCGATCACCTCATCTTTTTCACCTGCCAATGTAATTGCACGTACTCCTGTTGCAGTACGGCCCATATCACGGACTTCGCTATTCTTGAATCGAACTACTTTACCCATTTTAGATGCAACCATCAACTGATCATTGTCAGTAACAAGTACAGCCTCAAGAAGCGTATCTCCTTCACGAACATTGATTGCGTTGATTCCATTTGTACGTGGACGAGAATATTGCTCAAGAACAGTTTTCTTGATCACACCACGTTTCGTGCACATCACGATGTAATTCGAATTGATGTACGTTTCGTCTGTCAGATTATTCACCTTAATGAACGCCAACACCTTGTCGTCAGTTGGAATATTGATCAAGTTCTGAATTGCACGACCTTTTGAAGTTTTGTTTCCTTCCGGAACTTCATAAGCACGCATCCAGAAGCAACGACCTTGTTCCGTAAACAACAACAAGTACGCATGAGTATTCGTTACAAATAAATGTTCCACGAAGTCCTCGTCGCGTGTTGCAGAGCCACGTGAACCACGTCCACCGCGATTCTGCGCCCTGTATTCTGCCAATGGAGTCCGCTTGATGTAGCCCATGTGCGAAATCGTGATCACCACGTCTTCGTCAGCAATCAGATCTTCCATGCGTTGATCATCTGCAGCGTATACAACATCCGTTTTACGGGCATCGCCATACTTCGCCTTGATCTCTGCCATCTCCTCTTTAATAATCTGAATACGCAAACCTTCGTCATCCAAAATGCTGCGTAAGTACGTGATGAGTTTCATCAACTCTTCGAATTCTGCACGCAGTTTGTCACGCTCAAGTCCCGTTAAAACACGCAAACGCAATTCAAGAATTGCAGCCGATTGAATATCTGATAAAGCAAAACGCGTAATCAATTGCTCTTTCGCTTCGTTAGGCGTGGCTGACTCACGAATGATTTTTATTACTTCATCGAGATGATCAATCGCCACTAAAAGGCCTTCAAGGATGTGCGCC
>CAZBYM010000523.1:1403-2972 GCA_964495745.1 uncultured Chryseobacterium sp.
GTGATCGATACGGCGCATGGACACTCTCGCGGAGTCATCGAGATGATCAAGCGCAATCAGATAACCTTGCAAAATATGAGCACGTTTCTCTGCCTGATCTAATTCGTATTTAGTTCTTCTTACAACAACTTCATGGCGGAAATCCACGAAGTGACCAATCATCTGTTTTAACGTGAGCATCATCGGACGACCACCAACCAATGCGATGTTATTCACACTGAAAGAAGTCTGTAACGATGTGTATTTGTAAAGCTGATTCAAAACGACATTGGAAACAGCGTCACGCTTCAATTCATACACGATGCGCATTCCATCACGATCTGATTCGTCGCGGATATCGCTGATTCCTTCGAGTTTTTTCTCGTTGATCAGATCGGCAGTAGATTTGATCATCTGCCATTTGTTCACCTGAAAAGGAATCTCGGAAACTATGATCCGTTCACGTCCATTGTGTTCTTCAATAACGGCTTTCGCTCTCAATACGATGCGTCCCCTACCCGTCTCAAACGCTTCCCGCACTCCGTTGAAACCGTAAATTGTTCCCCCGGTAGGAAAATCCGGTGCTTTCACGAGTTTCATCAAAGATTCTGTGTCTATTTCGCGATTGTCGATATATGCAACTGTTGCATCAATAATCTCCGTCAGATTGTGTGGTGGCATGTTCGTCGCCATTCCAACTGCAATTCCCGAAGCTCCGTTAATTAATAGATTCGGAATTCTGGAAGGCATAACTGTTGGCTCTTCCAGCGAGTCATCAAAGTTCGGACGAAAGTCAACAGTGTTCTTGTCAATATCCGCGATTACTTCTTCCGCAATTTTCCGAAGACGAGCTTCCGTATAACGCATTGCGGCAGGCGGATCTCCATCAATTGAACCGAAGTTTCCTTGCCCGTCTACAAGAGGATAACGCAAGCTCCAATCTTGAGCCATACGAACCATCGCGTCGTAAACGGAACTGTCACCATGTGGGTGATACTTACCAAGAACTTCTCCGACAATACGTGCAGATTTCTTGTAAGGCCTGTTCGACAAAACGCCAAGTTCCAGCATTCCGAAAAGAACTCTTCGGTGAACGGGCTTCAATCCATCGCGCACATCCGGCAACGCACGGGAAACGATAACTGACATCGAATAGTCGATGTAAGCTGTACGCATCTCATCTTCAATGTTAATCGGGATAATTTTCTCTCCTGGAATCATGTCTTTTTGTCACTAGTAAAGTTTAGCACAGTTCTTGAAGAACTACTACCAAAACGAGTTTATTTAAGGAGTCCGAAAGTACCCATTTTGTAAGTAAAAAAGAGTCAAAATTGTCGCTAATTATTAACATTTTTCCGTGGATAAAAACAACCTGATTCTCCTTTGAAAATCCTGATTGTATCTACTTTTGAATACGTCCGGAAAATGCGTAATTTTAGAGGACATTGGCAACACGAAGAAGCAAACCGAAAAGGTTATTATGGAAGCAAAATTTTCACCCAGAGTAAAAGATGTAATCACGTACAGTCGTGAGGAAGCGTTGCGACTTGGACACGATTACATTGGGACAGAACACCTACTCCTTGGCAT
>CAZBYM010000524.1:0-2961 GCA_964495745.1 uncultured Chryseobacterium sp.
GGCGCAGTTCTGTCACTTCGAGCGCAGTCGAGAAGTCGACACGAACTGCGCTAGTATTGCCGGCTTTTTTGTTCTCGACTGCGCTCGAACTGACAAAGCCGTCATTACAACTACTTTCCGGAACGCATCAACTCCTCAATATGATCCGCCTCAATCGGAATATTCTTCATCAGATCAACCGCGCCCTTTTTCGTAATCACAAGATCGTTCTCGATGCGCACACCGATTCCTTCTTCAGGAATATAAATTCCAGGCTCGCAGGTGAAAACCATTCCTTCCGCGAATTTCCGGTAGCGACTTCCAACATCATGCACATCTAATCCCAAATAATGTGATGTTCCATGCATGAAATATTTTTTGTACGCCGGCCACGCTGGATCCTGTTTCTTGATTTGCGTTTTGTTGATCAGTTTCAATTTCAACAACTCCTCCTCCATCGCTGCACCCACTTCACGATGATAATTCTGTATTGTATTTCCAACAGTCAGTCGTGTCATTGCATAGCGCATCACACGTAAAACTGCGTTGTATACATTTTTCTGACGCTTCGTAAATTTTCCATTCACCGGAATCGTGCGCGTCAAATCACTTTGGTAATTCGCATATCCTGCAGCGAAATCCATGAGCAAAATATCTCCGTCTTTGCATTGTTTATCGTTTATGTTGTAATGCAACACACATGAATTTTTTCCTGACGCAATAATCGGTTCGTATCCTGCAAAGTTGCCTCCGCTCATCGTAAACTCATGTCCAAGCTCTGCTTCAATCTGGTATTCCCAAACTCCAGGCTTTACAAATCCAAGCACACGGCGGAATCCAGCCTCTGTGAGATCACAGGCATGTTGCATGATTTCCAATTCCATTTTCGATTTGATCGCACGCAACTCATGCATGATCGGTGCACTGCGAACGTAACTGTGCGCAGGATAATTTTTCTTACACCAATTAATGAAGCGTGCATCGCGTGTTTCTACTTCAATCACCGCACGAACATGCTCATTCGTATTCACGTAAACATTTTCTGCTTCTGCAATCAATCCAAAGAAAACCTGATTGAACTGATGCGTCCAATATACTTTTTGAATGCCTGAAACTTGAGACGCTCCAGCTTTAGAGAGTTTTTCTCCTTCCCAAACTGCAATGTGATCATTCGTCTCGCGCACAAACAACACTTCTCTGTGATCTGGGTCCGGACAATCTGGAAATACAACGAGTATTGTTTCTTCTTGATCAACTCCAGAGAGATAAAACAAATCGTTGTTCTGCCTGAACTTCATCGTTCCGTCAGCGTTCGTTGGCTGAACATCATTTGCATTGAATACAGCAATTGACTTTGGCTGAAGTTTCGCCGCGAAACGTTTACGATTGCCGGTGAAAAGTGTGTTTGGAATTTGTGCGTAGCGCATAATATGATTTTAGAATGCTAAAGATACATGGATTTTGAAGTTGCCACAGATTACGCAGATTACGCAGATTGAAATTTGATCTTTTATTCGGTATGGCTCCGGCAAAGACGATGCAAGGAACTGCTCGATCACACCAAACCATCTGCGTAATCTGCGTAATCTGTGGCAAAAAAACCTTGAAGCGAAGCGACTGATTTCGCTACTATTTAGACCCATTTTTAATAGTATCCTCGCTTTTATCAACAATTCATAGATTTCAGCGGAATAATCCAAAAATCCGTTGGTAAAAAACAACGCGGTAGGTACATTTGTCCCGCTGGAACTTAACCGGCTATCAACCAAACTTACAGTTCAGTCTATGAACAAATTCCTCACTTCTTCGCTCGGCAAGAAGACAGTCATGGCCGCAACGGGCCTTTTCCTTTGTGTTTTCCTGATCGAACATCTTTACACGAATCTTCATTTGTATTTCGGTGATGGTGGTAAAGAATTCAACGAAATGTCGCACAGCATGGTGCACAGTATTTTCATTCGCATCGTCGAAGTAATTCTGTTCGTTGCAATTGTTGTTCACGTAGCGCAAGCAACAATTCTTACTCGCGACAACATGAATGCGCGACCGGTGAAATACGCGATCGACGGCGCCAGTTCAACTTCATCCTGGATTTCCCGCAACATGGGAATCACAGGTGCATTGATTTTGTTTTTTATCGTTGTTCACATATGGCAATTCTTCGTTCCGTATCGTGTTACAGGAACCGTTGGAGTAGAAGGCCACGAAACCGTAGCCGAGGAAGTTGCTGAAGCAATGGCAAACCCAATGTATGCCGCTCTTTATTTGATTTCAATTATCATTCTCGCATTTCACATCAGCCATGGATTCGCTTCTGCATGGCAGTCACTCGGACTGAACAATAAAAAATATACGCCGGTTTTGAAAATGGCAAGTATGGGATTTGCCGCACTCATGGGAATTGGATTTGCTTCTTTCCCGATATTATTTTACGTCGCTAAAATGATGGGCGCCGATCTCCTGAACTGGAACATGTAATTCTTTGAACACGAACTTCCGTATTACACGATAAAATATGAGCATACTTGATTCAAAAATTCCTGAAGGTCCACTCGAAACAAAGTGGTCGGGATACAAAGCTTCAGTTCCACTTGTAAATCCTGCGAACAAACGTAGTCTTGAAATCATCATCGTTGGTTCTGGACTTGCCGGTGCTTCTGCTGCTGCTAGTTTGGCAGAGATGGGTTACAAAGTGAAAGTATTCTGCTTTCAGGATTCTCCTCGTCGCGCGCACTCGATTGCAGCTCAAGGTGGAATTAACGCAGCAAAAAATTATCAGAACGATGGCGACTCCGTTTACCGTTTGTTCTACGATACAATCAAGGGTGGCGATTACCGCGCACGCGAAGGAAATGTTTATCGCCTCGCTGAAGTTAGCGCGGCAATCATTGATCAATGTGTTGCACAAGGCGTTCCGTTCGCTCGCGAATATGGCGGTTTGTTGAGCAACCGCTCTTTCGGTGGAACGCAAGTACAACGTAC
>CAZBYM010000525.1:0-2961 GCA_964495745.1 uncultured Chryseobacterium sp.
GAAAACGGTTTATAATTAGCGAAGGTAAATTGCTTGATACAAACTAAAGGACACGGTGATTCGGCGTGTCTTACTAACCGTTACCCACGCGGCACGGAGGATCGCTAAAGCGATCTGCATCCGCGAATGAACTTTCGTTGAATCAATCAATTCTCAGTACTCGCTACTCGTAGTCGGGATATAATTATTTTCTACGCGAATCAAGAACATTCTCCACGTCGTTTAGTGAATAACCTTTCGCGGAAAGTAGAACAACATAGTGAAACAGCAAATCGGCCGCTTCGTTGAGAAATAATTCTTCATTGTTGTCCTTAGCTTCAATAATAAGTTCAACCGCCTCCTCTCCCACTTTCTGCGCAATTTTGTTGATGCCGTCGGCGTAAAGTTTCGCTGTATACGACGAACTTGGGTCAGCATTTTTTCTTGATTGTATGACTTGCTCCATCAACCGCAGAAAATTTCCTGTATTCGATTCGCCCCAACATGTATCTGTTCCTTCATGACAAACAGGACCATTTGGAACGGCCATGATCAGCAACGTGTCTTTGTCGCAATCCAATTTTATGGAGACAACTTCAAGTGTGTTGCCACTTTCTTCACCTTTCATCCACAATCGATTCTTCGAGCGGGAGAAGAAAGTAACTTTTCCGCTAGTCTGTGTCGCTGCTAATGCCTCATTGTTCATGTAACCGAGCATGAGTACGTTTTTCGTCACGTTGTCCTGGACAATCGCAGGAATAATTCCCTCAAGAGTTTTCGAAAAGTCGGGAACCAGTGGAGTCGTATTGGTCATATTACTTTCTGATTTCAATATTGTGTAAAGAAAGATAATTTTTTAATTCAGGAATTCTGATTTCACCAAAGTGAAAAATACTTGCTGCAAGCGCTGCATCCGCTTTTCCAGTTCTGAACACCTGCACAAAATGCTCCATAATTCCGGCGCCACCGGATGCAATAACAGGAACATGTACAAGTTCACTGATTTCCCGTGTGATTCCGCAGGCAAAACCATCGCGAGTGCCATCATTGTTCATCGATGTCAACAAAATTTCTCCTGCTCCCCGATCAACAGTTTCTGTGGTCCATTCGCTCGCCTTTTTACCCGTAGAAATTGTTCCGCCATTTCTGAAAACAGTCCAGTTACCGTCAACAAATTTAATGTCTGCTGCAAGAACAATACACTGACTTCCGAATTCACGTGACAGTTGATTGATTAATTCAGGTGATAGGATTGCAGCCGAATTAATCGAAACTTTGTCGGCGCCATTTTCCAGAAGGATGCGTACATCATCAACATGCGAGATTCCACCACCAACCGTGAACGGAATGTTAATTGCTTTCGCAACTTTACTGACCAATTCGGTCAATGTTTTTCTCTTTTCATTCGTAGCAGAAATATCCAGTAACACCAATTCATCTGCTCCTTCATCAGCGTAACGCGAAGCCAATTCAACGGCATCTCCAGCATCGCGTAGGTCAACGAAATTCACGCCCTTCACCGTACGGCCGTCTTTAACATCAAGACATGGAATAATTCGCTTCGTGAGCATATTAAACAGTTCGGCTGTTAAACTTCGAAATTTCTTCGAGTGAAATCCTATTCTCGTAGAAAGCTTTTCCAACAATCACTCCTTCACAACCTAATTTTTCCATGCAATAAATGTCCTCCATCGAACTCACTCCTCCACTCGCAACTAAACGAATTCCAGGACAGCGCGCGATTATCTGACGATACAATTCCTCAGTCGGACCTTCCAATTTTCCATCTTTGGAAATATCTGTACAGAAATAATAATGCAAACGCTTCGTCATTTGCTCACGAATAAAATCAATAGCATCAATTTCGGTTTGTTCCTGCCATCCACTCACAGCAATTTTTCCTTTTCGTACATCTGCACCAATGAAAAATGTCTCAGGGCCAAATTTCGAAACCCACTCATCAAACAACTTTGGTTGCTTGACAACAACGCTTCCAAGCGTAACTAATGCAGCGCCAGCTCCAATGACAGATTTCAAAGAGTCTTCTGTCTGAATTCCTCCACCAAAGTCAATTCTGAGTTTAGTTGCAGTAGCTACTTTTTCAAGAATCTTGAGGTTACAAATATTTCCAATCTTCGCGCCATCCAGATCAACAAGATGCAGTCGCTCAATACCCGCAGCTTCAAACTTTATTGCCGCTTCTACAGGATCTTCAGAATAAACTGTCTTGCGACCGTAATCTCCTTCTGTTAATCTTACACATTTTCCATCGATAATATCAATGGCTGGAATAATAGCAATCATAACTCAAGAAAATTTTTCAAAATAAATTCGCCTGCGATGCCACTTTTCTCAGGGTGAAATTGCACTCCGAAGTAATTGTCTTTTTCCATAGCTGCTGAGAATGGTAAGATATAATTCGTAATAGCGGAAGTGGTAGCAACAATTTCAGCGTGATAACTATGAACATAGTATACATATGCATCCAATGGAACTCCCTTAAATAACCTACCCTGCATATCTTGAAGTGTATTCCAACCCATATGTGGAATTTTCAAATCAATATCTGACGAATCAGTCGTAAACTTTTTTACCATAGCCGGAAATATGGAAAGTCCTTTCGTATCACCTTCGTCACTATGCTTACACATCAATTGCATCCCCAGACAAATTCCAAGAACCGGTTGCTTCAACGATAAAATCAACTCATCCAACTTGTGTTCCCTTAAAAATCGCATTGCAGAGGATGCTTCACCGACGCCGGGAAAAATTACTTTATCTGCTGCGCGAATCAAATCCGGATCATTTGACACCGTGGCAATAATACCCAACCTCTCCAGTGAAAACTGAACAGACTTTACATTACCTGCGTTGTATTGAATAATTACAATGTTCATTAGTTGAATGACCGCTTCAGTTCGTATGTTAAACGTAGTTGCTTAAATAACAATTCCGCTTCCCCGAAGTTAAGAGTTTGCTGAC
>CAZBYM010000526.1:0-2954 GCA_964495745.1 uncultured Chryseobacterium sp.
GTGAAATTGATATATGACGAACCTGTTGTTGTTGATGTTGCACCCAATGAAAATGTCGAATTCGCAGTGCTGATCCAATCGCCACTATTTGGAATCATATTTCCATCGGAATCGTAGAACGCATACACGTAGTAAGAACCGGGATGCATATAGTTGAAGGCAAACGACAATTCATCCGCAGGCAAAATAACATAACGCGTTCGGTATTTCATGTTCGCAGAAATAAATGTAAATCCACTGAAGAGCGGTTGTGTTGTGATAATGAGAATGACATTATTTGTTGCAACCGGAGAATACGTCCCGGCATACGAATATGAAATTGCACTTTGTCCGAGATAGGGTTGAGCAGATTCCGGATAAGGATCACTTGCAGCAGAATAGAAAATAGATTCGAGCAATGAATCAAATGTGGTTGTAAAATCGCGCGCGTTTGTTCGCTGCGGAAAATTGAAAAGTGCTACAGCAGCCTGACAAGAAGTTGTATCCTGAAGTTTCGCGGACCACGTCATGTGTAACGTTGGTGCTTGCAATGTGTTGTAGACATTCGTATAAGATCGCATGTATAAACTATCGGCGCGAAAAACTATTTCGGTGAATGCTCGATCTGTTCCCTGAATCACTTCTGAAAAACGATAAAAAGATTCGTTTGCAGTTTCAGAAACGCTATCGGCAAGAAAATAAGATATACGTTGCTGACCAGCGAATCCACCACCGTTGCGAAATGCAATCTTGTAGGAATTATTGTGCAATGCAATGAAGAATGACATGTGAATACTATTCACCGTATCCAATTCATTTTTCGAAGAAATCTGCGAAGCAGAAATTGGACGAAAGTCTACAATCCATTCCGGAAAACTTCCTAATGCTGTTGTAGATGTCACAGGGCCATTCCATATTCCTTTCACTTTATCGAGTACGCCAAATGCCAATGTATTGTTGATATCCAGTGTTGGGGTGGGAGGTGGCGTATCGTCCGGAGCAGAATCATTTTTACATGAAGTGAGAGCAACAAAAAGCAGCAATACGATCGAAATATATTTCATACGTCTAATTTACTCAAAACGTGAGATTTTCTGCAAACGATACCGTGATCCTAATCCGATTTGTTTTTGGTACACTAATGATCGATTCTATTCGCAAAAGCGAGCATTTAATTCTCTATTTTTGGTTGGCATTCATCCATAATAACCAATTCTCATGAAAAAACTTTTACTCACATCATTCTTGTGCTTTACGGCAGGATTAACACAGGTTTCTGCACAATGCGGATCCTCTTTCTATGATGGTTTTGAAACCGGAAGCTATTCTCCAACATGGACAGTAGGGACAGCGCCAATAACTTGGTCGGTGAATACTACGAATCCTTTTACAGGATTGTATTCAGTAGAGGGAACAGGTGGAAACTCAACACACTTGCAGGGATTGAGAGCTTCAGTTCCGGCATTAACTCCTTCTCAGATCAGCTGGGACATTTATCCAACCGGAACCGGCGCAGCAAACTATTTTTTGGTTGGTAACGCTTCTATGGCTGCCAATAATTGTGTGGCTTTCTGCTATTGGCAAGGCGGAACGAACATACGTTTTGTTTCAAGCAGTACAGCAGTTTATCCCTGCAGTCCCGGACAATGGTACCATATAGAAATGCGTAATATCAACTGGACGACACAAACTTTTGATATTTACATCAACAACAATCTGGTCGCAACCGGTTTCCCATTCAGAGGAGCAACTCAAACTGATATTAGTCAGATTCACTTGTATAATTTCAACAGCGCGGTTGGAGTTTGGGATAACATTACGCTTGGCTCACAGCCTCCGTTGGCATCTATTGCTTTCACACCTGTCAGTTGTTTTGGTGGTAACAATGCATCAGCCAATCTTACCGTAACGAGCGGTACAGGACCTTTTACATATAACTGGAGTACCGGAGCTACGACAGAAGACATTACAGGACTTACTGCAGCTTCTTATTCCGTAATCGTAACAGATGCTCTTGGTTGTACTGATACTGCATACACAACAATTACGGAACCGACGCTATTGAGTGCAACAACAATGCAGACCAATGTTTCCTGCAACGGTGGTTCCAACGGAGATGCGATGGTGATGCCTTCCGGAGGAACTCCAGGTTACACCTATCTCTGGTCACCCAGTGGCGGAACTTCTTCAATGGTTTCCAGTCTGTCGGCCGGTGCACATTCATGTCTGATAACAGATGCGAATGGATGCACTACAACACAATCGGTGACAATTACGGAACCGTCAATGTTAATGTCTGCTTCGATGACAACTAATATTACATGTAATGGAGCGAATGATGGAACGGGCCTCATTACAATCATGGGCGGAACATTAGGTTACAACGCAGCTTGGACTCCAAGTGGAGACACAACAACTTATGTAACTGGACTAAGTGGAGGAACGCATACGTACACGGTTACAGACGCGAATGGATGTGTACTCGTAGATTCTATTTTTGTTGCTGAACCAACACCTGTTGTGTTAATTGCAAGTGGAGACTCAGCTATTTGTTTTGGAAATAACGCAGCGCTGACCGCGAATGCAAACGGAGGAACCGGAACAATTTCCTATTTGTGGATGCCGGGCAATCAAACAACAAGCACGATTTCTGTTTCACCATCAGTAACAACGATGCATTATATCACGGTGACCGATTCGAATGGGTGCAGTGTGATGGATTCTCTGAATGTTGTAGTAAATCAACTACCGGTTGTGAATCTGGGAGCAGATACTTCAATGTGTGGAGGAGAAGTTACGCTTGATGCAGGAAATGCAGGAATGTCATATATGTGGAGTGATAGTTCAATTGCACAGACACTTCTTGTTTCTACAAGTGGCACTTTCACAGTTTGGGTAACAGATTCACTGGGTTGCTGGAATTATGATGTTGTAAACGTGACCATCAACGCAAATCCGAATATCAACCTTGGCGC
>CAZBYM010000527.1:0-2941 GCA_964495745.1 uncultured Chryseobacterium sp.
ATGTTAAGAAACTTCGTGATCAAATCCACCAACCATTTTTCAGTAGATTACCAAAATGTTGTATTGTATGTTGGTCTCCAAAACCGGAAACTGAGAACCGAAAACAGGGAACTACTTAGAACCGTATCCCAATCACCTGAATATCGTCGGTCTGCTCGTTGTTTCCAATCCATGCGGTGATGGCCTCGTCAAGTTTTCGTTTCTGTTCCGGCATTCCGAGTTTATTGATGGAGAGGAGTAATTCGCGGAAACGTTTGATCATGAATTTTTTGTTTTCTTTTCCTCCGAACTGATCGATGTAACCGTCGGTGAAAAGATAGATCACATCATCTTGCTGGAAATCCATTGTAATTTCTTCAAACTTTTTTTCACCGGAACGCATTCCACCAATAGAGAGTTTGCTGCCTTTGAATTCGCTCATTTTCTGATCACGAATAAAAATGGCAGGACGTTTGGCGGAAGTGAAAACAAAACTCTTGTTGGCTTTGTCGACTTTTATTAGCGCGAGATCCATTCCGTCTTGAACTTCTGAAAAACGAGAGTTGTCTTGCTTAAGCGTTTCGTTTATTCGCTGATCAAGTTGAATTAGAATTTCCGCAGGATTTGTGACTTTATTTTCCTTCACAATTTGAGAGAGAATATTGCTTCCGATAACCGTCATAAAAGCTCCGGGAACCCCATGTCCTGTGCAATCAGCGCAAGCCAGAATGTAATTGTCGCGATCGATTTCATGAAACCAGAAAAAGTCTCCGCTTACAATGTCACGCGGCTTGTAGAGCATGAATGCAAGAGGAATTGAACGTGAAATTGTTTCTTCATGCGGAAGAACCGCTTCCTGAATTTTTTTCGCGTAACCAATGCTGGCAAGAATATCTTCTTTCTGCGATTCAAGCGATTTTTTCTGCAGATCAACTTCTGCTTTTGAATCGCGCAGTTCCTGAACAAACCGACGTTTCGAAGAATCATATAACCAAATGATAAGCAGCATGAAAACGCCGGCGAGAAAATAATTGGTGAATGGATACGCGGCAGTCATCTTTGTTGCATCCGCAATAAAATCTTTGTGATGATTGAGCTCCGCGTAATAGAAAAGTATAAATGTTATCAAAGTGAGCACCATCCAGAATAAACCGCTCCACCTGTTCGCTACAAGGAAAACCCATGAAGAGATGATCAGTCCCCAAATCAAATCACTAGACCAGATTCCCCCGGTTGACTGGTACGTACCCATATTGCTACCGAAGCCCATCACGGTAATGATATTCACAATAACAACGCGGCCTCCGTAACGTTTGTAAACAAACATCAGTCCGATGATTAGGAAAATGAAGAAAAAGTTCGCGTAAACCACCTCCGGATGTTCTTTGAATTCATTCGGAACAACGAAGAAGAAGTAAGGAACTGACAAGAGCGCCATTCCGAAAAATATCATCGTAGAGACAATAAAATATTTACCCTGCATCGCCTTTTCAGGGTCAGTCGAATCTTTGGAATATGTGAAATAATTTACGAGGCGGGTTATCATATTTCCTGGCGAACTAAGATAGGGAAAAACAGTAGTCTGTGGTCAGTAGTCTGTGGTCAGTTGTCATGGTTCGGTAGTCATAGACCACATAAACAAAAGCCACGAAACGCGTGTGCGAATCGTGGCTCGTAAATCCATAATAATGTTTACAACAATGTTCCGCTGGAAGTGATAGTAGATTTAAGCGTATTGGAGATAGGACATGTAGTCTCTGCAGTTTTTACACACTCCTGAAATTTCTCATTGGTAATTCCGGGCACTTTGGCAGAAACAGTGAGATGAGAAGTTTCAACTATACCTTTTTCTCGGTTAAGAGTTACTTCACATTTTGTGTCGATGGAATCTGCAGTAAAACCTGCTGCGTTGAGAACGAAACTAAGTTTCATTGTAAAACAGCCAGCGTGCGCTGCAGCGATCAATTCTTCAGGATTAGTTCCAGCGCCTTCTTCAAATCGGCTAGAGAATGAATATGGAGTATTGCTGAGAATGTTACTTTGGGTCGTGACAGTTCCTTTGCCTTCTTTTCCTGTTCCTTCCCAGTGGGCGGATGCATTACGTTTCATAGATATTTTGCGGTTTAATGAAGCACGAATTTACTAAATTGTTCACAGTTATGAGTTCACTGTTCACAGTTTGGACATTATTCCATCTTGTTAATATGGTTGAAGCCGACGGCGATAACAATGGCGGGCATGATGATTCCCAAAGGTGTCCATTGATCCATTGCAAACATTACGACTTGCGACAATGCGGTCATAGCTGTGTACAAATAAACTCCCCATTTTTTCATCTTCCACATTCCAATGAAACTTGCCAGGCCCATGGCTGCAGAAAACAATAAGAACGGCGTATACCACTCGCCAATCTGATCAATAACGCGATCGTAGATGTCGGTCATCATAAGCGGAAACACGACACCTGCACCAATGAATCCAATCACACAAAAAACAGTGATCACAACAGGTCGATCTTTTTTCTTTTCCTGAGGATTCTGATCGTTGTAACCGTACATATTTCCGTCTCCTTGGTTGTAGTGAGGATGCGGATTCTGATCTGGTGGTGCTTCGTTATTATCTTCCATAACCGTCGAATTGATTGTTATTATTGAATTTACAAATGATTAACTTCCTGTTCGAAGTTAATTCATCCCGCAATACAGACGAATGACTTCGCCAATAAAATGCGAATCAGGATATGAATTCAACCAATAGTCGAAAATTGAAGCAATATCGTTAAGGCTTTTCGCGCGCTCTTAAGGGCGATATCTAAGTATTCAGAAATTAAGACCGAAGATTTCTAAAGGGATTTTCTCAAAAGTTCATTCTGAATCCGAAGTTGAATCCGATGCTGCCAAATGGGAAATACATTTTCAAATCAGTATCGGGTTGGTTGGGATTGGTTTGTGATGTTGACGTA
>CAZBYM010000528.1:0-1319 GCA_964495745.1 uncultured Chryseobacterium sp.
TGCTAGCAAGTGTTTCAGCGCTTTTTACCAACCATTTTTCAGTAATATGCCTTTTTTTCAGTGAAAGTGTGTACGGTTCTGTGCATGCCAGATCGAGCTCCTATGAATTGTTCAATGCCCAGGCAACGCGGTGCGGTTTTTCATGCGAAGAAATTCCGATGAGTATAAAATCATACTCGTAATTAACTTCAAGTTTGTGGCGTTGCAATGACATGTATGTGTAAAGTTAAACAATGCTTTGGTGTTTGGTGTGAAATCATTGTGAAATGAAACACGAAAAGACAACCGCAAAGACGCAAGGAGCGCAAGGGTTACGGGCCTTGCGCTCCTTGCGCCCTTGCGGTTCAAATTATTTAGCTTGAATTCGCACGCCGGAAGCCACAGCAATCACAACAGGAATTCCAGGAAAGATATTGGTCGACAAATCCAATCGATCATTCAACCGATAATTGTGTTCGAGTTCAGTTCCGTACCAGACAAACTTCGTCTGCCATTTTTTGTTTGCGCTCTCTTTGAAATAACCATCGTCTGTATACTCTTCAATTGGCAACCAACTTTTGCGGTAATAGAAAAACGGCCCAAGTCCAACACTTCCATCTCCCGCTCCTCCAAGATCTTGTGTGTATCTGAAATTGAACATCGAAATTCCAGCTAATTTTCCTGCACAATCGCGAAACAACACTTGGTCGGCTTTTAGCGAAAACCAATTGTTGACTTTGTATTCACATGCGAGAGCAACTCCCAGGTGAAATGCTACTCGCTTCTTTTTTCCAATCGTGTTTTCGTAAAGATGTCCGTTGATATGCTTGTCAGTATGGATTGAAATACCCATCAATTTTACACCAACAAACCATTGCGCCGGGCACGATAAAGAGCAAGTGAAGAGTAAAACGAAAAATATTTGTTTTCTCATATATGGCGATCGGGTAAAACTAAGCAAAACTCATTGATCGATGCTGTAATTGTCTAATTTAGCTGCAAGATCACTCCCATGAAAAAATTACTTCCATTCTTCGCGTGCAGCTTAATTTTTTTTACTTCTTGCGGCACAAAAGAAGATCCGTTTGAACGTGAGACGCGAGAAATTGAAGAACATCTTTCCTCCGAGGGTTTGAATGCATACAAAGCATTTAAAGTTTCCATTCGCGGAACAAAAACTGTTGGAGAAGATACAGTGTTCGATAAAGCACGAATGGAATTATTCGCACTCACGGGATATCTTTTGCAGGAAGCGGCGGACACCAACAAGACGATTGATGTGATGGAAATTGCGAGCACTCTTCAGGATGCGAAACCCGCGATTGAAATCTTGTTGAAGA
>CAZBYM010000528.1:1329-2899 GCA_964495745.1 uncultured Chryseobacterium sp.
AAGAAAGATGAAGATAGTTTGCCGACTGTGATGCAAAATATTTCGTTTGTGATTGCTCCGGAATCGGGCGCCGATCCTCTAGATGATATGTTCAACGAAAGTGAAGAGCATTTGATTCTTTGCGGGCTTTGGTACGCAGGAGCACATGCGCAACCTGATCTCGCGTTGTATGAACTACATCGGGTAAAGTCGGCAGACATTCGCGATGTGCATTTGAAAATGGTTTCAGAAATGTGTCGTTCGGTTATTTATCTCTCGAACAAGTGGCCGTATCATGCGGAGAAAAGTGCGGATGATTTATTGGCAATGAGTGAATCGCAAAAAGAGGAACTACTTAAAAATCCCTGGCCCGCTTCTGATGCGCAAGGAAATCCCGTTACACCCGAACAAGGTTGGCACCAACTTCATGCGATTGCTTATTTGCTTCGTGGTGCAGCGAGAGAAAAAACAGAAGATGAAGCAAAACACGAAGAAGCAATTTCTGATCTTGGCGAATTTGTAAAGGAAGCAGAAGCCGGAGGACTCGATCACGAAGTTGTTGATCTTGCAGGTCTCGCCGTTGCATTAGAGAATGAAGACAACGATGCAGCGTTGAAGTGCATTGAGAAACTGGAGAAGCGTCCGAATCTCACAAAAGAAGAAAAAGAACTTGTTGCAGAAATTAAAACGTATGTCGTTGACAAAAAAATGGATGATGCACAAGAAGCGATGGACGAGAATGGAGTGATGCCTGGATTTGCAAGTAAATTATTTGCCAATCAATTCATGAATTCTTCCGTGGTTAAGAATTTGAAATCCTCGAAAGGTGGACAGAAATTTATTTCGATAACGGATGTCAGTGTTGGTTCACTCATTCCAGGAGCCGATGCAATTGATAGTTTAGCGAAGGATGCAGAAGGGTTGATGGATAAGGTGCTGCATTAAGAGAAAATAATCCTCGAAAAAAATTCACGTTCAGATATACTACTTGTCCTAGATTCCAATTATTCGCAATTCTCTATACTTTCTCCGAGTAGAGTTGGGTCAAATGCATATCCGGTAAATTGGCTCTGAAAAAAACAATTCTCCACAGGCCCTTTCGCGCAATTGTCGCGAATGATGCACACACTTCCTGACAGCGAAAGTGAAGCTCCGTTGATTGTAGTCGCATCCAATGTATATGAGAACTCCTTCTCCCTAGCTTCTTTACCTTCGATATTACCATCCCATCCAGTAGCTATGTCAGTAGTTTCAAAAACTTTCTTTCCAAATTTCTTCGAAACCGTTAGATGTATTGTCGCAATATTTCTGTGTAGGACGAACAGCATGTCATTTATTCCATCACCGTTTGGAGTGAAAATGTCGGGCATGGCTATAACGCAGGAATCAATCGTTGCTACCTGAGGATTACCGTCGCAGCAAGAACTGATATTGGTTTTTTTGCAGCTCACAGATAATATCAGAAATATCATTATCAGAAAACAATTCTTCATCTTGTTGGTTGTTGCATGAGGAAAGATAAGTTATTGCGACGATAAAATTATTGCCCGTTTTTTATAAAAAATGCCGTTTGTCTGCAGGTTAGAACTAT
>CAZBYM010000529.1:0-2898 GCA_964495745.1 uncultured Chryseobacterium sp.
AAATCCATGTAAAAGTGTGCGGCGCTAATTTAGGCAGAAGTAGCCAAAATCGGGAGTAACGAACTTGTCAGGAAAAGATTGTGCAAGCCGAAGAATTATTTTTCATGATGCCAACGTGGTCCCTGGATGACATATTTCGCTGCAGACCGAAAATCAAGGGCGCAAGGTTCACTATACATGAATCCTTGCGCCCTTTGCGTTGGCCCATGCCCCGAGCTTGTCGAGGTGGCAGTCAAAATTATTAATCTTCGTGCTCCATATCCATCCTCTGCTTCGGTTTATCTTTTTGGACAACCGTTGTGAGAATGCCTTTCCACTTCTTGGCGTCTTTCAAGATTCCTAAAGCTTCTTTGAGGTCTGGATCGTCTTTAAGTGAAGAGCCAACCCGTCCTTTCTGATAGTAATAACGAGAGGCTATTTCCGATTCCAACAGAACTTTGATTTCAAATTTGAATTCGGTAAAATCATCGAGTTTGCTCTGTTCAATTTTTTTCTTCAACGCTTCATGCTCTGCAGAAACTACAGACCATGAACCGGACTTGGCCGAGTGTTTCTGAAATTTTGCCAGATCAGCTTCTTCTTTGGTCACATACGCGTAGTCTTGAGTTTTTACCCACGTTACGAATTCCTCGTACTCTTTGTCGCTTAAACGAAACTCATTCGACTTGGCGATCGAAGTATGTGCGAGCGCATATGTTGTCGCGTAATTAAAAATGTGTGACTTCACCATCAACGTTTCTGCGAGCACGGAATACTTGCGCTCATCAACCTCAACATCCGGAATTACGCCAAGGCCGTCCCAAACAATTCTCCCGTTCTTGGTTTTGAATTGTTTAACCAGCGAATCCGAAAAGCGATTAACTGATCCATCAGCATTACGTTCTGAATAATCGAGCGATTGTACACATCGTCCGCTTGGTGTGTAATACTTGGCTACTGTTACTTTGAAAAGTGATCCGTAAATAAGTCCCATCGTTTGTTGAACAAGTCCTTTTCCATACGAACGTTGACCAACAACCACAGCACGATCGAGATCCTGCAAAGCGCCCGCAACAATTTCAGATGCCGATGCCGACCAAGGCGATGTCATCACTACCAATGGAATCTGAACATCAATTGGATTCTTATCTGTTCTGTAAAATTTATCCCATTCTGCAACACGTCCACGCATTGTAACAACGAGTTGGTTTTTGTCAACGAATAAGTTTACAATGTTCACAGCCTCACGCAGCAATCCACCTGGATTATCACGAAGATCAAGACAAATTGAAGTTGCTCCTTGCGATTTTAAATCTACTAAAGCAGCTTCGACTTCTTCTCCAGCATCGTCCATGAATCCTTCGAGTTTGATATACCCAACATTCCCGTCGAGCATCGTGTAATAAGGAACATTCTTCTGTTCGATCTCTTCGCGAACAACCTTAAACACCATTGGATCTTTTGTTCCCGGGCGTTGAACTTTTATTTCAGCAACACTTCCCGGTAAACCTTTGAGCAGCTTGCCGACAACATCGTAACCTTTACCTACGCAACTTGTTCCGTTCACATCGAGAATTACGTCACCAGCTTTCAATCCGGCTTTCTCCGCAGCAAATCCTTCGTAAGGCTCTGCGATAACCATGTTGTTTCCAATCATGCGCACGAGTGAACCAATTCCACCGTAATGTCCTTGCGTCTGATAACGATATTCTTCAATCTCTTCTTCAGAAATATATTGGGTGTATGGATCCAATGAAGCGAGCATAGCATCAATTCCGATCTTCATCAATTCACCCGGCTTTGGTTCGTCGACATACAACTTGTTCAGTTGCTGAAATAATGTTCCGAAGATTTCCAGATTTTTGGAAATCTCAAACATGTGATCATCGTTATCATCTGCGGCTGCGAAGCCAACATATCCACCAATAGAAAGGGCGATTGGAATTGCAACGATGCGTGCCGACTTGCGTAACTTTTCAAATATGCTCATGTAATTTCAATTATGGTACTGGATCATGTCCGTGTTTTCCCCAAGGAGTACATCGGAGTATTCGTTTCAATGCTAACCAACCACCTTTGAGTGGGCCATGCTTCCCGATTGCTTCCAAACCATATTGCGAACAACTTGGTGTGTACCTGCAGGAAGGTGTAAGGTGCGGAGAAATGGCGTGCTGATAAAACCGAATCATTCCGACCATAATTCCGGAAAAAAACCGGCCAATGATATTCGTCTTAATTGGTTTTGTTTGCTCCATCTACTGCCTTTACCAAACGTTGTAAAGATAGGATTATTTTACCCTCAAGTCCGGCGTACGATGGGAGTTCCTTCTGCGTGTAAACAAACATTACTACTATTTTAACACTCTTTAATTCAAGCGAATTGTAGAACTCCGTTTTGTGCAAACGATACGCTTCACGCAACTGGCGCTTGATGCGATTTCTCTTCACCGCGCTTTTGAAATTTCTTTTCGGAACAGCAAAAGCCACACGTGCCGGAAATTTCTGCTCCGCTTTTATCGGCATCCAAACAATCTTAAACGGATGTACAAAAAAAGATGAACCTTTCGAAGTGAGTTCTTCGAAAATTTTCAATCCGCCGAGGCGCTCTTCTTTTTGAAAGGTGTTTGCCATTGCAAGTTCATCGTTATCTAGTTCACCGTTCACAGTTATTGGTTCTAACGAACGGTGAACTATTTACCTGTGAACTCTGAACTATTTTTTGTTGGCAGCCTTAATGTATTCCTCAAGCGCCATCGTCATGGAAGGAGTTCCCGGCTTTGGGGCGTGTATATCCAAACGCAAACCTGCTTCTTCAATCGCTTTTGCAGTAGAAGGTCCGAAAGCTGCGATACGCGTTTTGTTCTGTTTGAATTTCGGGAAGTTCTTGTAAAGTGAAGTTATTCCTGAAGGACTGAAAAA
>CAZBYM010000530.1:0-2895 GCA_964495745.1 uncultured Chryseobacterium sp.
TGGAGCGAGAATTGTTTCTCCCGATTTTGCCAGACCGCCATAGAGAAAAATATGCGATGGACTTGTAATGGTTACAGCATTTGCTAAAGCCAATCCCAACTTGCGCGCTGTTTCATTCATGATTTGATTGGCAACTTCATCTCCATTCTCTGCTGCATCTGCAATAGCACGCGCAGTAATATTTTCAATCTCTGTTATTCCTTTAATCGTTTTCCCTGCACGGATTGCATCACGCGCACTCCAAACAACACCGGTCGCGGAAACATATGTCTCCAAACAACCTTTTCTTCCACATCCACACTGGCGACCGTTTTCTTCGATGATGACGTGACCAAGTTCACCTGCAAATCCATCGTGACCGTAAATTACTTCGTTGTTCACCACGAATCCACTTCCAAGACCGGTTCCCAACGTTACGAGAACAAAATCTTTCACAAATTTTGCTGCTCCAAAAATCATTTCGCCCAAAGCGGCCGCGTTTGCATCGTTGGTAACGAACGCAGGTTTGCCGGTTGCTTTGTTCATGAGCGCTGCAAGCGGAATAATTCCTTCCCAGGGCATATTGGGTGCATATTCAATACATCCGGAAAAATAATTTGCACTCGGTGCGCCAATTCCAATTCCAAGAATCTCACTTTTGTTTTGTGCAATTCCTTTTTTCAGAATGATTGCGATCGCATTCACATAGGCTTCAGGAGTTGCAAAACCGGTGGTCGGAATTGTTTCAGTGAAAAGAATGTTGCCGTCCTTGTCTACAATTCCTATTTCGGTGTTTGTTCCGCCAATGTCGATGCCTGCTACTTGTTGTTGCATTGGTTTGTTGTTTGTTTCAGTTGGCCTCCCGCGCCCCCTACCCCCCGAAGGGGGAATCGCAACCGCACTTCTATCCTTCATACAATTGGAATGTGCGTTGTAGTTCCCCCTTCGGGGGTTAGGGGGCGTGGGAAGGCAAAAATTATTTCAAGTACGAATCCGCGTCAAACAAAACATTCTTCTCTTCCTGATACAACGCGTAATTAAATCCTTTTGCCAGGCCATACGCGCCATGTTCACCGGATTTATTGATCGCAAGAATTCCCACTTGAAACTCGCGGAAGTTCGAATGCTTTTTCACAATCCGCATGATTGCTTCCTCACATGCATCTTGTGGTGAACCGCCATTACGGATCACTTCAACTGCGACGTGCGATGCAAGTGTGCGCAAAACTGTTTCGCCAAGACCGGTACAGGTTGCTGCGCCCACATCTCCGTCAACAAATAATCCAGCTCCTATGATTGGTGAATCTCCAACACGTCCGTGCATTTTCCATGCGAGTCCGCTGGTAGTGCAAACTCCGGCCATTCCTCCATCCTGATCCATGCACAACAATCCAATTGTGTCGTGATTTTCAATATTGATAATTGGCTTGTAGTTTTTTTCTTTGAGCCATTCTTTCCAGGCTTTGTCGGTTTGTTCGGTGCGTGTGTTCTTCAATTGTTTTATGCCAAGAGATTCCGCGAAAATTTCCGCACCACGACCAACCATCAACACATGAGGAGTTTTTTCCATCACCGCTCTTGCCAATGAAATCGGATGTTCAATTCCTTGTACAAACGCAACACTTCCAGCTTGTCCGCCACCTTGCATAATCGAAGCATCGAGCGTAACAATTCCATCGCGATCAGGAAATCCGCCGAGACCAACACTTGTGTTATTCTTGTCAGCTTCGATTACCCACACACCACGTTCAGCAGCATCGAGAGCACTTCCGCCTTCTTTCAGAATTTTTGCTGCAGCTTCATTGGCCGGCATGCCATGACTCCAGGTTGAAATTACAATGGGCAATCCACGTTTACTGTTCGGATTTATCTTCACCACTTTCGGCGGTTCTTCATCAGCGTGAAGTTTTCCGGCTGTGCCAGCGAAGATCGAAGCGAGGATGGTGGAGCGGAGGAAGGTTTTTCGATTCATAGGTATCAGTTGTTTTGCCTTCTCACGCCGCCCCCTAACCCCCGAAGGGGGAACCTCCATCGCACAGTCGGAATGTGTGCGTTGGAGGTTCTCTCCATTTGGAGAGTTAGTGAGGCGCGCGAGGGTATTGCAAGTTACTTCGTCTTAATAGTTATTTCATCTGCAAACAACCACGCCGGTTTTCCTTCGCCGGGATGACCTTTCGGACATTTTTGTCTGTTGTATGCAACGATTCGTATATATCTCGCTTTTGTGTCTTTTCCTACTGAATAGTTGTGAATGAACACTCCTTCAGTTGATGGTGCAGGATCATGATCCGTCTTTTCTGAAACAATGTGTTCATGCCAATTTTTTCCATCAGTAGAAAACATGAAGTCGACAGTCAATGGGTAGAAAATCCAAGACTTCTCGTCCTGCAAGCAATTAATGTTGATGCTGTCGATTTCACAAAGTTTACCGAGATCAATTTCCACATCCAAATCAACGCCTTCATATCCTTGCCACAATCCCGTTCTGAAATTTGTGGTGCCGGTCATTCCATCAATCAATGCACGATCTCCTCCAGCAGAATATTGAGGAGCAAACGCATGACGAATTGAAATACTTTTCCATGCGGGAGCTTTGTAGAAGTGCGCGGTTGCAGTGTCGCTGCGTTCGCTATAGCCGAAAGCGTACATTTCGATGGAGCTGTTTTCGGAAATGGTAATTGGCTTCACGAATTTTGTCCAGGTTTCATTGTTGATGCGATAATAGATGTCGTTCGTTGCATCAACAGTTTTCATGCCAAGAGTGATGCGATCTGTGAACGTGCGGGAAGTGATACCGGAGATATAAGGTGTAGTAAGATTCCCCCAAGATTCGTCCAAACTTTCATCATATAGTTTTAATCTAGCCCCTTGAGCAGTATCACTTTTGATCAATGAAATTGTAATGCCCTCCAAGAT
>CAZBYM010000531.1:0-2892 GCA_964495745.1 uncultured Chryseobacterium sp.
CAATACTTCCGGTGTATTACTCGATAGTGTAGGGCTTCCTTTCCCGGGTTCTGCGCTGGTACCTCCAACAATCAACAGCCCATGTTATACTCCGCCAACAAGTGTTTGTGTTGAAGAAGCAATCTATCAGGGAGTAGTGAATCTTCCTCCAATTGCGGGTGGATACATTCTTACTTACCAACGTTGTTGTCGAAACGGAACAATTCTGAATCTGAATAATCCCGGCGCTGTGGGTTCAACATATACAATTGCAATTCCACCAACGAATCTTGCGGTGTGCAACAGCAGCGCACGTTACAATAATTTTCCACCGATATATTTATGCGAAGGTGCGCCACTTGTGTTTGACCACTCAGCAACCGATCCTGATGGCGATTCGCTTGTATATGAATTGTGTGATCCTTATGATGGAGCCTCGTCTGCTTTGCCACAACCAATTCCTCCTGCAGGACCGCCTTACGTTTTTGTTCCGTTCGCTGCGCCTTATAGTGGAGTTTATCCGATGAGTTCTAATCCTGCGATGTCAATTGATCCTGTCACCGGAATTCTAACCGGAACTCCAAATCTTTCCGGACAATGGGTTGTAGGTGTGTGTTGTAAAGAATATCGTAATGGGCAATTGATCTGTATTAACAAACGTGACTTTCAGTTCAACGTTCTTCCGTGTCCGTTGTTGACCGTAAGTTCATTCCCATCACAAACAGTTTTCTGTGCCGGTTATACCGTTCAGTTTCTCAACACAAGTTTCAATGCCTCGAACTATGTTTGGTATTTCGGCGATCCAACAACGACAGCGGATTCTTCGAATGCATTCCAACCAACGTGGACATATGGCGACACAGGAGTTTTTACCGTTACATTAATCTGCAACCCAAATACAGTTTGCGCAGACACGAACACTTCTGTATTTGAAATCTATCCACCTGTATCGCCCAATTTCATTGCTCCTCCCGGACAATGTATTGATGTGAACAGTTTCAACTTTCAGGCGGGCGGACAATACATGGGTAACGGAACAATACTTTGGACTTTCGGTCCGAATGCAAATCCAACAACGTCTCCTGTTGGAGATCCGCAAAACGTAACTTGGAATGCTCCAGGATATTATCTCGTCACTGTGACTGTTGACGAAAACGGTTGTACGGGTTCCTTTACTGACACAGTCATCGTTTATCCAATGCCAACCGCAGATTTCAACACGGGTCCACATATTGGTTGTGTTCCATATGGTGTTCAATTCATGGATAGCTCAATCGCCGGAACGCAAATTACATATCTATGGGATTTCGGTGATGGTTACACCTCAACACAATCGAATCCGTATCATTTGTATACAACAGTTGGAGTGTATGATGTCACACTCATAATTGCAACATCTAATGGTTGCGTGTCAATTGATACAATTGTAATTCCCGGAGCGGTAATTGTGAATCCTTCTCCGATTGCCGGCTTTTCAGTTTCTGATACTTCTGTCTCCATATTCACTCCTTACATCACCACTACTGATTTAAGTTCCGGTGCAGATTCTTGTTGGATGAGTTTCGGAGACGGATATACCACTAACGATTGTAATGCCGGTCACACGTACTGGGCATATGGCGATTACACGATAACGCAAATTGTGTGGAATGAATTTGGTTGTCCTGATACTGCATTTATTCACGTCGAAGTAACACCTGAGTTCCGCTTCTTTGTTCCCAACACGTTTACGCCGAATGGAGATGGATTGAACGATGTTTTCATGCCTGCAATCATGGGCGCAGAACAATATCACTTCATGATCTTTGATCGTTGGGGAATGTTGCTTTTCGAAACCTACGACTTGAATTCAGGTTGGGATGGACGATTCAAAGGCAGCCCTTGTCAGATTGATGTTTACGTTTGGAAAGTTGATTTCTTCGACGTTGAGCACAGCGAGAGCCAATCGTATATTGGGCACGTGAATTTGATCAGGTAACAGCGGAGCTTCCTTATGAAAGAATTACCGCACTTAATCTTAGGATTCATTCTATTTGTACAATTAGGTTGTAACAACTCCACGTTGCGTCAGAATGAAGTATTGAATGATCTTGATTCACCCATTAATATTGAATCAAATATCAGAAGGCCATTCACAGTAAACACTGATACAGAGTTGCTGAATAAATATCTCAAACAGTCAATTGAAATTTTGGATAAATCAGCTTTGAGAGAAATTAGAACTGTGCAAAACATTCCAAAATATATTCTCGCTTTTTTGGACAGCATCGAAAACGGTTTTGAAATCGCCAATCCAGGCGAAGAGTGGCAAGAAGGCTGCATAGTCACTGGCAAATCAGTGCAAACTACAATTTACGATAATAAGACCGGCGATTCAACCATACTCACATCGTTTGACCCAACGCAACCGTTGCCATGGAGACAACTAGTATATTTTGGCCTAGGAAATGAAATCGCGCTGATGGCTTATTTCACTGGCGGTTTTGGCAAATCAGAAAACATAGTTATTCTTAATCTCAAAAACGAAAAAGTAGTCAGCTATTGGACTGCAAGTGTTTCGCCAGAGGTAACCACTAAAGAAGATATTTTGGATTTTCTACTCGTGAATAAAGACAAACATTGGAACAATTCGCAACCCTAAAATCAAATATTGTAAAACAGAAGCGAAAATAATTTTCGATATTTTTTCGTAAATTAGTACTGTGAAGAGTAAGAATAAAAAACATTTGGATTTTGTCATCGACAAACTCACCAACTCAGTCGAAAATGTGCTTACTGGTGATAGTTTTTCGACCGAAGTCAGTTTAGTTGCATCAACTGACCTAAAAACAATTTCTAAAAAGCACGGTTGGCTTTTTCACTGGAACCATGAATTAAAACAGCCGCATCGGGAAGTTTATAAATTAACAATTG
>CAZBYM010000532.1:0-2851 GCA_964495745.1 uncultured Chryseobacterium sp.
GTCAATCCAGTTGTTACCGCCATCGTAGGTACGGTACAATCCTCCGTCGGTTGAGTAAATAATATCGTTCGAAGTTGTGAAATACATGTGATGACCGTCGGCGTGAACATCGTATTGCCACCATGGCGGAGTGCGAAGATTCCAGTTTACTCCACCATCAATACTGTATTGTAAATCAACTCCCGGAATGTAAAGTGTGTTCGGGTTATTCGGATCAACATAAATTTTTCCAAAATACCAACCGAACGAACCATACGAACCATCATCAAACGAGTTGAAGTTGATCAGCGACCAATTCGTTCCGCCATTTACTGTTTTGTACAATTGCGGATCAGTGAATCCATCGCTGGTAGAATACAATGCATAGAGTGTATTCGGACTTGATTCACAAATCGTGATTCCAAGTCGCTGATGTGTCGGACCATTTGGCAATCCTCCAGCGAGCATGTTCCATGTTAGTCCAAAGTCTGTCGATTTGTAAACATACACTTCCGTACCAAGAGTCAAACTTTCTCTGTCAGTCCGGATTCTCGAAAACGAAGTTGCATACACGATAGACGGTGTTGTTGGATGTTGAATCATGTCGATGACTCCAGTACTGTCATTTACAAAAAGTGTATTGGTAAATGACGCTCCGGAATTCACTGTGCGATACATTCCTCGATTGTTGTCGCGATTAAATTGGTTGCCCATTGTTCCAATTAATACTTCGTTGTCATTGGCAGTGTTGAAAACGATACTCGAGACTACGTATGTGTTGGAAAGTCCGAGATACGCCCATGTTACTCCTCCGTCAAGACTTTTGTAAACGCCATCTCCGGCGTACATGGTCCCGCTGATGTTTACATCTCCGGTTCCAATCCAGATTTCATTTCCATCATTCGGATTAATTGCAATTGCGCCAATAGCTTGATACGGCAACATATCAGTGATAGGTAACCATGTCGCGCCATTATCAATTGTTTTCCAAACACCCCCATTTGCGCTTCCGGCAAACATGATGTTCGGATTGGTTGGATGTACGGCAAGACAATTAAATCGTCCGCCAATATTCCCGGGACCTTCAAGCTGCCATGAAATTACACTGGAAGATCGCTCAACTGCCGCGCGACTTGCCGCATCATTCAGTGCAAGCTTGTAGGTATTTATTTCGAATGTAGAATTCGGATATGTGCGTTGAAGGATGAAATCTTCGTACGGTTCTTCCGGATTTTCTTCTGCTTTCTCCACACGATCCTGCTTGTCATCGGAAATCAGAAAAACAGAACCGGAAAATGCAAATATAAGCGCAACCGCGACAAATGATGTAGAGTCGATTTTCATAGATGAAAGTTAAGAAAAGTTAGCAAGATTTCTACCAATAAGGAAGTGTTTTCGCCAAGAATCACTTGCAGAATTCGAGGTATCACAAATTGTGATACCATAAGGAATATTCCTCTTCCTAAAAAAAACCACAAACCCTTTCATTCAGCAATTGAATACTCACTGAACTTAACCTTTCTCGATCATATTTACTAAACGATTCTTGTAATTGTGTTTAATAAATAATACTACTTGAGTAACGCCAATAAACGGCGGAATTGAAAACATAATTAATAGAAACGGGGCTACTCCATTTACATCAGTCAGCAACCACATAATTGGAATACTGCACACAACAAAATTTGTAAAACAAGATGTAAAGAACATGACACTATTCCAATGCTTTTTTGTGGCAATAAGCACTCCGATCATGACAATACCGACTATTATCGCGAAAAACCCTGCATAAAGAAAAGTAAAAAAATAGCCCCATTCAGAATGTGGATTGTCTTTTACCATAAGGTGTCTACCAAAGAAATATGCAAAGACAATAACCGCGGAAATAATAATATTTCTAAGTGTCCTCTTTGTCATTATATCGAATCACACATAATTTCACTCTATACGTTCACTCTAGAAATACAAAAGTCCATACTATTGAAATTATTCTCGTTCCAAGAAAATCTGAATTAAGGCACTAATTGTCAGACTGAGCGGAGCCGAAGTCAGACAATTAATTCACCTTCTTCAATTTCGATTCTTCAGGCACAACAACATCAACCGCATCTTTCACTCGCTCCTTCAACAGCGCGTGTTTCAGAACATCACCCATCTTCTCCACGTAGTGGAAAGTCATTCCCTTCAGATAATCCTGTTTGATTTCTTCGATGTCTTTGCGATTATCAACACAAAGAATAACTTCCTTTATTCCGGCGCGTTTCGCAGCAAGAATTTTTTCGCGGATTCCTCCAACTGCTAAAACACGACCACGCAAAGTAATTTCACCAGTCATAGCAAGATGCTTTTTCACTTTACGCTGCGTGAATGCACTCGCAATTGCAGTAAGAATAGTTATTCCCGCTGAAGGTCCATCTTTCGGTGTTGCTCCTTCCGGAACGTGAATGTGAATGTTCCAATGATCAAACAATTGCGGATTGATTCCGAATTCATCGCCGTGCGCACGCAAATATTCAACTGCGAGAACACCTGATTCTTTCATCACTTCACCTAGATTTCCTGTGAGCGTGAGTTTTCCTTTCCCCTTACTCAAACTCGTTTCCACGAAGAGAATATCGCCGCCAACAGAAGTCCAGGCCAAACCAGTTACAACTCCTGCAACATCATTGCCCTGATAACGATCTTTCTCGTGTGCAGGCCCGAGGATTTTCTGGAGATCTTCTGATACAGGTTTTACTTTATATTTTTTCTTCATGGCAATGTTCTTCGCTGCATAGCGAATCAATTTGCCGATGATTTTCTCCAATCCACGAACGCCGGACTCACGTGTGTAATTCTCAATCATGAATTCCAAAACAGAATCACTGATCGC
>CAZBYM010000533.1:0-2844 GCA_964495745.1 uncultured Chryseobacterium sp.
CCAATGCATCAGTGATGTTAATTGTTACGTCAGCAGAATTTGAATTGCACTGAAGAACAAATACACCGTTTCCTGGATTTGGAGAAACGGAGAAAGCAAGATCATTTGATTCCTGCTCTTCGAAGCCAATTCCATTTGCGGTTCCAAAATTTGAAAGTGACCCAAATGTAGTTGATTGCAATGCAGGGTCTATTAATCGCATCGAAGGATTACAACCACCGCTTGGGTGAAGTGCCTCCACCAGATAATAAATAGGTCCGCCAGGAGCAGTGGCGTCTGTGTAGTTAAATATCGTTCCTGCAACTTGTGCAATCAATGAAAGATTTCCAGGAGTTGAACCGCGATAAATATTGTAGGTTGGAATTGATAGACCTTCATAACCGGTCCAGACTAAATTGTATCCTCCACTCACAGCTACACTAACCTGCAGAAAAAGTGTTCGGTGATGTGCGCTCTGTACTGACGAATAACCACAACTGTCAAGCGTCGCGATCTTGTAACGATCTGCCATCACTGTTGGATCAGATCCCATGTCTGTGAACGTTGTCAGGAGCGCAACAGGTTGAGATGCTATTACAGCATATACGCCAGCAACCACTGTTTCTTTGTAGATGTAATAACTTCCGCTCGCAGGGGAATTTGTGCGTTCCCAAACGATCACGTTCCTGTTAATTGCTGTGTCAACTGTTACGAAGCAGACTTGCTCATTATTATTGTTCACTCCACTCATTGCAATTGTAATCACATCGGTTGAAGTACCACATTGCGATGTAGCAGTGACGGTATAGGTAATTGTAGCTGTTGGAGTGGAAATCGGAGATGCGCTGGTTGTGTTGTTCAGAAATGTTGAAGGCTGCCACGAATATGTAGCAGGTCCAACGTTTACCGACGTGGAGAGCTGTACAGAATCTCCGCATCCAACAGGAGAATTTGCGGTCGCGTTTACCATCATGTTGTTATTAACTGCAACAATTGTAGTCATTGCATTAATTACACAACCCGATGCGTCCGTAACGGTAACAGTGTAAGAGCCGGCTGGAAGATTATTTATTGACGACGTAGTCTGACCTCCGGGCATCCATAAATAAGTGTAAGGCGAAAGTCCGCCCGAAACAAATGCACTTGCAATTCCTGAAGGTGAAGGACAGGAATCAGCCGCGGCAGTAATATTCACGAGCAATGTTGTGTTGTTTGGAACAACTGCCACAGAATTTACAGTACATCCGTTTGCATCCGTTACAACAACTGTGTACGTTCCGGCGGAAAGATTATTTGCCGTTGCTGCATTGCCTCCACTTGGAATCCAGCTGTACGTGTATGGACCTTGTCCACCAGTAACACTTGCAGTTGCAGATCCGAGAGTTGAACAATTCGTACCAGTTGTAGAAATAGTAACAACAGGTCCGGAATATGGAATGTTAACTGTGATTGCTCCACACAATGAATTAGTTGAATCAATAACTGTCACAACATAATTCCCCGCTGGCACATTGTTGCACGACAATCCGGTTTGAACAGGATTGGAATTCCAGGTGATGTCATAATTTCCACTTCCTCCAGTGACTGTAACAGTTGCGCTGCCATTGGCCGAGCAAGTTGCAGGAGTAACTGAAGCAACAGAAATAGTAAGACCGGAACTTGAAGGTGAACAACCGGAGCAGTCGGTTTGCGAGTACAATCCTGCAACCCCTAAACAATAGCAGTCGCCAGCTGAACTCATTGAAAAACCGCATGAAGCCTGAGATTGAATGACTGTTGTTGGTTGCGCAATAAAATTCATCCAGTCTTCCGCTCCAACCAATGCATTCGGACTTCCATTTATACTGAATTGCGAGCCTAATCCTTGCAAATCCGCCACAATCATAAATGCACTTGCATTGGAAGAAGTGTCGCAGGAGTTAAATCCTGTCATGTTGTAAGTTGTATTGCCTCCGTTAACCACCACTGCTCCATCGCTGATGTGCATGCTTCCAGTATAGGACGCGGTGTAATCCTGATACATGATCAGTAAAGTTGCTCCATCAACGTCCGTATTGTTCATTGTGATCGTGGTGGTAGTCGGCAATCCACTGATGATGTAATTTCCGTTTCCGTTGATAATACTCGTTACGTCTGCACGATACACATACGAACCTTGAGCCTGCCAACACATATCCGGCCCTTGCCCACAAACTGTCATGAGAAAACTGGCACTGCCGCCAAGCGGATTCACAATGTTCACAGTAACCGGAGCTCCGTTACCCGATGCAATACACCAGATGTATGCTTTCACAACCGCCCCGCAATAGGGCATACCGCTAATCGGGAATGCCGCAGGTTGTGTTATTCCGGGAGGACTGAGGCGTTGTCCTAACTTCTTAGTTGCGTGCGTATAGTTCAAACCGCAAAGCGTCGTATCAAAAATAGTTCCGAGCGTTCCGTTCCCGTCCTGTACTTCTACCGGGTCTCCTGAGCGCTGTGCTTCAACAAATCCATCATGCTTCATCATTACCGATTGCCCGGCCAACGAAACAGCGAAAAACATTGCAATGAAAATGCCCAACGAAATTTTCATTTTTGAAATTAGGTACAAATTTTTCATGAGTTCGGTTTTAACAATACTGCTTGCATTCATACGATTCACCTAAGTATCAAATCGAAAAAAAGGCGCACCATTCAGCACGCCTTTTTGTTATTGCCTTTCCATTTTCTTATTCTGTAATTATCAATTTCGTTACTCCATCGCCCGCTCCGTTGTTCACATGAATATTGTAAACACCGGCTGCAAGCGTAGAAAGATCCATCTCCTTACGGAAGTTTCCATTTTGTCCGTTATCTACATTTGTGTAAACGATGCGACCCAAT
>CAZBYM010000534.1:0-2834 GCA_964495745.1 uncultured Chryseobacterium sp.
CTCTACCTCCCGATAGCTATCGGGATGAGCTACTTCCGCTTTGTTATTTCAATTCGCCCACTACTTACGCTAATGGGACGACAAAATTACTACAGACTGCGAATTCTCAAAGGAATTGACCGTTAATTTCACATCTAGTTCCTCATACCTCTGATATTCAGTAGATTAATAGAATAATTGTTCGTCACAAAACCGAATTTTCATTGACAATTTCACAATATTTCCAAATCCTGACCTACTAGATGAAGATACGGTGGGACTTCCCTAATTTTGTCCTCATATGTACCAGAAAACACATAAACTCAATAAGCCGGTTGCTGGATATCACTTGTTGCTCTTACTCAGCGAAGTTGACGGCGAATTTCCAACCGCAGAAGGTCAAATTATTGTTCGTTACCTCGAAGAACAATTTCCTTTCCACGTAAATCTTGATGAAGAAATTGAATTTGTTTCAACGCTTCCGAAAGCGCATTACGTTGAGCACTTTGAAATTGCCATGAATGATTTCTACAATGATTCAACACCGGAAGAGCGTGATCATTTTCTCGACTTCGCAGTGAAACTAGTGAAAGCAGATGATGTTATTACGAAAGATGAAGATAATCTGCTTGGAAAATTATTTGCTTCGTGGGCACCGGAGTTTGAATAACAAGACATTTTCTATTCTCAATTTTCAATTAACCAAATGAAGTTTGGAAAATTGAAAATAGCAAATTGAGAATTATTCAATCACTTCCCAATCAACTTCCTGATTTCATTCAACTTCATCAACGCCTCAACAGGAGTCAGATTATTAATGTCCGTTTTCAAAAGCTCTTCACGGATTTGTTCCAAAACAGGATCATCCAATTTGAAGAAACTCAATTGCATATCACCGTCATCTTGTTTCGTCCGATTGTCAGACTGAGCGGAGCCGAAGCCTGACGTAGGCGTACCGAGGTTTGACTGCAGCTCAGAAGCATGAGATTTTTCAAGTTGTTTCAACACTTCTGAAGCACGATCCACAACACGCTTCGGCATTCCCGCCATACGCGCAACATGAATTCCAAAACTATGTTCGCTTCCACCCGGAGCTAATTTTCTCAGGAAAATAATCTTGTTCCCAACTTCCTTCACACTTACATTGAAGTTGCGCACACGTGGAAACATTTCCGTCATTTCATTCAGCTCGTGATAATGCGTAGCGAAAAGGGTTTTGGCTTTTGCTGTTTCCTGCTGATGAATAAATTCCGCTATGGACCAGGCAATTGAAATTCCGTCGTATGTGCTTGTACCGCGTCCAATTTCATCAAGAAGAATCAAACTACGTGCAGTAAGATTATTCAAAATACTCGCCGTTTCATTCATCTCTACCATGAATGTAGATTCACCGGAAGAAATATTATCACTCGCTCCTACTCTAGTGAAAATCTTGTCGACCATTCCGATTTCCGCATGTGCTGCAGGAACGAATGATCCAACTTGGGCAAGCAACACAATCAATGCTGTTTGTCGCAACAACGCAGATTTACCCGACATGTTAGGACCCGTAATCATTAATATCTGTTGTCCGGCGGGATCAAGATAAATATCATTTGCAATGTACGTGTCGCCTTCTTTGAGTTGTTGTTCAATTACAGGGTGACGACCACTCTTGATATTGATGATAAGGGAATCATTCACATGCGGCCTAACGTAATTGTGTCTGCGGGCCAAACGGGAAAACCCGAGAAGACAATCCAGCTTCGCCAGTTGTGCAGCATTCACCTGAATCCGAACAATCCACTCTCCCAGCGAAACAATCAACTCATTGTACAAACGAAATTCGATTGCAGCGATTTTTTCTTCTGCGCCAAGAATTTTTTCTTCGTACTCTTTTAACTCCGGCGTAATGTAACGTTCAGCATTAACCAAAGTTTGTTTGCGAATCCATTCAACCGGAACTTTGTCTTTGTGTGCATTCGACACTTCGAGATAATAGCCGAACACATTATTGAACGCAACTTTCAGTGAAGGAATTTTTGTCCGCTCACTCTCACGCTGCTGAACTTTCAACAAATAATCTTTTCCGGAGAAAGCCATTGCACGTAATTCATCTAACTCTGCGCTCACGCCTGTAGCAATAACGTGACCTTTGTTCAACAAGGCAGGTGCATCCTCATTCACTTCGCGACCAATTCTTTCCCGAAGCGCGGCACACAAATCCAATCTTTCGCCAATTGCAGCAAGTCCGCTTTTTCCTGAAGTGAGACAAATATTTTTTACAGGCTCGGCTGCATCCAATGCGCGTTTCAATTGCACCACTTCACGCGGACTGATTCGTCCTGCCGCAGCTTTTGCAACTATGCGCTCAAGATCACCAATGAGTTTGAGATGACCATGCAATTCGTCACTCACAATTGCATCTTCAGTCAGCGCGCCAACTGCATCCAGACGTTCGTTGATTTGAGGAATATCTTTCAATGGCAAAGCAATCCAACGTTTCAATAAACGCGCACCCATCGCAGTTGTGGTATGATCAATTACATCAATTAATGTTCTTGCTCTTTCATTCGCTGAACCAAACAATTCAAGATTTCGAATTGTGAATCTGTCAAGCCACACATACTGATCCTCTTCTAGCCGAGAAAGCGTCGTGATGTGTTGGATTTTTTCGTGTTGTGTTTCGCCTAAGTAATGTAAAATAGTTCCCGCGGCAATTACTCCGTGATGAAAATGATCGACACCAAATCCTTTGAGCGAAAGGACACTGAAATGCTTAAGAATTTTCTCGTTCGCATAATCGCTGGCGAAAACCCAATCCTCAAGTCCGAAGTAATGCAATTGATCTCCGAATGCAGAATGCACATCATTCT
>CAZBYM010000535.1:0-2833 GCA_964495745.1 uncultured Chryseobacterium sp.
GCATGGTCTCATTTGGCCAATACTTTGGTCCGCCAGAATTCATTTCTCCGTCCGCAACACTTAATTCATCGATAGTTGGTGGAAGTGCTAATCTTGTGATATACTCATCAAACTTCTCAAAAGCAACCTGGGCAGATGATGATACATTTGTTGATTTCAGGCTGAGATTCTGCGATACTTCTGGTATATGCGACACAATGCGACGAGGACTCATGGTCGGCGGTAATAAGCCCGACATGTGGTGGGACTTCTGGGGTGTTCAGGGTTTTAGCTGGCCAACTACAGTCTCTCCAGGAACAAGATTGTCGCTTATATTCCGCATAAAAAGCAATCTTACTGAGACGAACAATACCGGGACCCAGGGAACCAACATCACAGTGACCTTTGAATCAATGGGTATGGGTAACTCAATAAAGGCGACCCATGAAAACAATTCCACGAGAATATCCGACGATTGGAACAGCTCCATAGATGGCACAGGCGAGTTATGGATGGTTAATGTAACCGTTCCAAACGGTCTTGCAAAAGGAGGAGTAAAGATAAAACTTCAGGTCAAAGACTACCTTGGAACAAAGATAACGACTGACATGTGGACGTCTGTTGCCGGAGTGCGTGTTTCAGTTGCTCGCAATAATATATTCGCGGATAGTGAGTCAACTAGAATTACAGAGGCTGGGAATAATGCGACATTACTGACAAAAGGCTGGAATATGTCATTCCTGACGCGTTCCACTGCGTTTAGCAACCTCTTTACCGGATATACTCCAACCACGCCTGTTTGCGCAAGAAATGACCTCGGTTTCAATGAAATGATGGGCGGAGGAGGAGGCGGAGGAGGTTATGGTGGTTATTCTGGTGGGTTTACCAACATTTCAATAAAACTACTAGTCTATGATTCGAATGCTGACGCGGTATATGATCGCGTGGTAATACGAAAAATGAGTGCCGCTGGTGCAAATACGAACAACACTAGTGTCGGAGCAAATGCAATGTATGTCTTTGCTAATACAACCCCCGCGAATCGTTCGCTTAGAGTTCACGGGCTTGTGCTTGATGCAATTAAAGACTGCAACTTCGTTTCAGTAGTCAATACAACCTATACTCCATCTTATGGTATGGATTCATCCTCTGGTGGTGGTATGGGTGGAACCTGGGCAGGACAGGAAGTAACCAGTACATCATTCCAACTGCCATTCCTTGTAAGAAAGGGAATCACTCCTGTGGCCGGCGTTACTGTCAATATTTCAGGAGTATTTGAAGAAAGTTATATGGGGTATGGTTTTGGTACTCCGCTCGCAGCAACTAACTGGTCAGTCACACCTGGGGATACAGACGCAGATGGTCTTGCCTTTGTAACTCTTCAGGTAAACCGATCTGGTATGTATAAATTCTTCTGGAAAATAAACGGAAGCACGAATGATTCTGCTTCGTTCAGCGACCCGGTAAGAATGGATATCCGTGCGTTCCAGATGTTTGGAATGAGATTGACTACACTTGGAAACAGCACAGTCACTCTTTCAAATGTCTCTACAGTTTCCCCGGAGATTTTCCAGGGAAATGTAACGGGTTTCATGGGCGTAACTGCGTTGACCACGATAACCTATAATGAAACTGCTGGCATGCTTAATGTCAGTACAGGTAGTTTGAATTGGTCGTGTAGTGGTAGTAACGAGGCTTTGTGCGCGCCATCAGCCGCTCGTAATTATGGTGGTCTCCAATACGCAATTGGTTTGAATGACTCGCCGACCGCAGCAACAAAAAGACTTGCTTTCTTCCTAGAACCAACGTCTGGCTTTGCTTATAATTCACAACCTCTAAACCAGACAGAAAATCTTTACGCGGCAATCTGCCTGAATGACTTTGCAAAGCCGTCTCCGAACAAGCTCACTACAAATGCCACGATCTCTGGTCTGGTCCTCAAACAATACGGAATGAACGGTCAGCAGACCACGGTGGTGCAATCAACACACATTCTCAATGGTTCGGCAATAAGTTCAGTTCCTGTTGGTCCATATGGGTGTGCATTGCTTAACATCTCCTCGTCCAATTGGCCGACAGTTAACTCGTCCAGTGGTGGGGGGATGCTAAACCTTCAGGGAACGGGTTCTGCAAGTATGAGTGGCACACAACAGTCGATGACTGTAGATATGTTGCCCCCGTTTATGGTCGGTTCCTATAACTACTGGTGATTCTGATGATAAACACACAACGGTTTTCTTTATTTGGATTTTTGTTTTTTTTCGCCTTGTTTGCCTCAGTGGCTTTTGCGCAGTCCTGTTCAGCAACGCTGACAACCTCCGCATCAAGTAGCGCTACGATTGGTTCTGACGTGACCGTTACGGTTTCGTATTCCAATGCAAGCAGCTGTACTTCTGCAAACATTGTTGATGACACGGGTGGGCTTATAATAACCCCGAGTTCGCAGAGCATTTCCGGCTCAAGTGGTTCAACATCATTTACCATCTCCGCAGCCTCAACAGGAACTTACAGCTATCATGCTGCGAGCGGTTCCTCAACAAGCTCAACTGCAAACGTGGAATTCTCTTCATGGAGCAATCTGTTCGGTATTTCTCCATTACCCTCAGCTTCGAATGGTCAAAGTTCATTCACACTCGTATTTACAGTAACCAATGTTGCGAGCGGTTCTGCAACATCAGCGTATACCGTTACTGCTGACAGCGGCCTTGGAGTTTCCGGTTCTACGAGCGGAACAATCACTCTTGCTCAAGGCGCGCAGACTCAGGTAAGTGTAACAGTCACCGCAACTCCCTGTTTCAGCGGAACAAAACAAGTTAGTTTCAACTTGGGAAGCACAACCGGTGCGTCCACAGTT
>CAZBYM010000536.1:0-2830 GCA_964495745.1 uncultured Chryseobacterium sp.
TCCTGTGAGTGCTCTTGAGTATTTCGTGAACCGTACTTTGTTTCACGGCGAATGGAAAGCAGAAGATGGGAGTACCGTAAAATTCAATGCAGATGGAACTGTTACAGGTTGGATGAATTGGACATGGTACAGCGTTTCAGTGGACAAATTCGGCCTGGAAGTTCAGCCTGATGTGATGTCAGCTTACAATGCGAAAACCGGCGCAACATACGTGTACACACTCGACAACGATCGATTAGCGGTATACGAATACGACGATGCTTCTGAAGATGGAAAGTGGACGAGAGGGAAATTGGTGACGGAGTTTATGCGTAAATAATTTTCTATTTTCTATTGTCAATTTTCAATTCTCTCGTCTTTAGTGTCTAATTGAAAATAGAAAATTGCAAATAGATTATCAAGGATCAGATTTACGAAGTTTCTCCGCTATCTCCAACACCGCCGGACACACCATCGTATTTTTCATTGTCAAATCCAGAATCTGAACCATTTTTTTTCTGTTCGTATGCGGATATTCTCTACAAGCTGTAGGACGACTATCGTAAATCCCGCAATAGTTGTCCTCACCTAAAAACGGACATGGCGCAGAATTCAATACAAAATCTCCGTCTTCATCCATGTGCAAATATTTCTGCAGAAAATCTCCGGGCTTCATGTTGAGATGTTTCGCTGCGCGATCCAGATCTTTCTGATAAAAAATTGGCGATGTAGTTTTGCAGCAATTCGCACATTTCAGACAGTCGATATGCTCGAATGCTTCATCGTGGAATTGATGAACGCGTCTATCGAGATCTTTGGGTTTGGTGCGCTTGAGTTTCGCGAAGAGTTTCTTGTTGCTCGACTCTGCTGTTGCTGCCGCTTTCTGAAATTTCTCAAGATCCATTGGGTTGTTTTTTGCACAAAGTCGCTAAGCCACAAAGTAACACAAAGTTTAATTCAGTGCAGAACTCGGCTTACGCGAACAGACTCGCGTGGAGAGCTTTGTCGCAGATTACGTGTCATCGCGTGGAACGACGCGATCCCCTTTTTGAAGATGGGATTGCTTCATTCCGCTTCGCTACTCTCGCAATGACTTGTAATCTGCGCAATCCCTGCCCGTCCGGTAGGCAGGTGTGGCAAAAAAAGAACTTAAAAACAACATTCATCTCGAACTACTCCAAATGAACTTGCTGACATCACGGTTAATTTGTCCTTGCTTTTTCTTAAATTGCAGAAAGCGCTTGCCCATGAAAAACGTGATACTATTCTCTTCTGGACTTTTGATTAGCATATTTTCTCTGAATGCTCAAATCGGCTTCACTGAAAACAAAGGCCAATTTGTAAATCAAAAAGGAGAACCCGCAACGAACGTTTTGTTCAAAGCTTGTGGAACGGGCCCGGGAATTTTTGTCACCACTTCAGGTTTAACTTACATGTTTATTTCACCGCAAACAGAAGTTGATACACGTGCAGAAGTGAGCAGCGGAAATATTGATTGGTCTGCCATTCACATGAACTTGGTGGGTTCAACTATCCGCAAAGAAAATATCATTGCAGAATCACCATTGCCGGGAGTTTCGAATTATTATTACACGCATTGTCCGAACGGTGTGGTCGGCGTTCTGTCATACGCGAAAATCACTATCAAGGAAATTTATCCCGGAATAGATTGGATTCTCACTGCAGATCCGGTCTTAGGAATGGCACATGATTTTATTGTGCATCCCAACGGGAATCATCAGGCAATACGGATGCAGTATGTGGGTCTTTCAGCGCCTATTACAATGAACGATCAGCAACAGTTGGTGTTGGCCTCGAAATACGGAACCATGTACGAGGGCGGACTGAAAGTTTACCGAAGCGATAACAACCAGCAGATTCATTCTTATTTCAACATCGTCGGCAACGAAGTAAATTTCTTCATCGCAAGAAGAGGTCGTTGTGGACTGGTAATAGATCCACCTCTGCAGTGGAATTCATTACAAGCGAGTTCAGGAATGGATTATGGTTACGGAGTTGCAGCGACTAAAGATGGTACAGGAGATGTGCTCGGATGTGGATTCACTGATGGAACGGATTACCCGATGCTGAATGCAACTCAAGGATCGCTCAGTGGACAAGAGGACGCAGTAATCTATCGACTTGATGCAAATGGAACTCGTTTATGGTCTACGTATTTTGGCGGAACTGATATTGATAATGCGAAAGGAATTGCAACTGATATCGCTGGTAATGCTTATGTAACGGGTCACACCAATTCACAAGATCTTCCGGTGATGAATTCTCTTCAAGGGAATTATGGTGGTGGTTTGTATGACGCCTTCATTGCAAAGTACAATAGCACTGGTGTAATGCAGTGGGCAAGCTGGCGAGGTGGTACCGGCGCAGATTTCGGAACAGCGATCGCTTCAGATGATGCTGGAACAATTTATGTTGTTGGATATACGAATACAACTGCCAATTTTCCGTTACTCAATCCTATTCAGGCAACACTCGCGAGCAGCACTATTTACGATGGATTTGTCATGCGTCTGAATGCATCACAGCTGATGCAGTGGTCAACTTATTACGGCGGTACAGATGAAGATAAATTCCGATCAGTTGCTTTGGACGCGCTTTCGAATAATCTCGTGATTGCTGGTAATACGATGTCTGGAAATTTTCCTACAGCGGGCGTACCATTCCAACTCTTTAATGCTCAAGCATGGTTTACGTCTGATGCCGTGCTCGTGAAAATGACCGTGAACCAGTCGGTAGTATTTGCAACATATTGTGGAGGATATGAAGATGACGTTGCGTATGGTGTTACATTCGACGATGTCGGAAATATTTACGCAACCGGCTACACGTT
>CAZBYM010000537.1:0-2823 GCA_964495745.1 uncultured Chryseobacterium sp.
GAATGTTAAGAAACTTCGTGATCAAATCCACCAACCATTTTTCAGTAGATTACCGTTAATGTGCTAATCGGTTTTCGGTACATTAACACATTATCTAATTAGCATATTCATTCATTAATGTAAACATCCATCCTGAAATTCGCACTAAACTGCATCGGCTCTCCTATAGAACAGAAGAATTCTTCTCGCGCTGATTTAGGAGTTTTACTTTTCTTCACTTCATCAGGTTTTTTCAACAATGAAAAGCGATCAACATAACCGAAGTGTTTGATCAAAGCCCACTTGTTATTTTCTTTCTTGAAAAATGAATATCCAATCTGATACCGGATTGTTTTTCCAGCCATGTATTTTCGCACTTCAATGATCATGGCAACGGGCGTTCCTTTTATCGTTGCAACTTCAACCGTGTCTGTTTTTCCCGAAGTCTCAACATACAGTGTTTTTGGTGATTTGAATTTCACGGAATCATTCCCAAGACGAATTTTGTCAATGGTGATTCGGATGAAATAGGCTTTTTTCTGCTCCTGTCCTGCAAGTGAATAGCTGAAAAAGAGAAATAAGAGAGCCGTGAGTTGCTTCATGATTTTACAATGATACAAATAGCGTGCTGAAGTGCGTGATTGCGTAACTTTACTGCATTAAATACAACTAAATCAAATGTCGCAGATCCCGTACACTTCCCACGCCCCCTGACCCCGAAATGGGGGAACCTCCAACGCGCGTTGGAGGTTCCTCCTTTGGAGGCCAGGAGGCGCGGGATGGCAACTTCAGTCATCAGCAACCCAAAAAAGCACTCTCATGAGCATCACCAAAGAACAAGTAATAGACGCCCTACGCAATGTAGACGACCCGGATTTGAAAAAAGATCTCGTTACGTTGAACATGATCAAAGACGTTGAAGTCAGCGGCAAGAATGTCTCATTCACTGTTGTGTTGACTACGCCTGCCTGTCCGATGAAAGACATGATCAAACGTGCGTGTGAAAATGCGATTCATTACTACGTCGATAAGGAAGCGGTTACAACTGTGAACATGACTGCGAATACTACAACAGCACGAACCGGGCCTGTTCTTCCAGGAGTAAAAAATTTCATCGCAGTTTCTTCCGGAAAAGGTGGAGTAGGGAAGTCGACTGTTGCAGCGAATCTTGCTGTTGCACTTGCAATGCAAGGAGCAAAAGTTGGTTTGGTTGATGCAGACATTTATGGCCCGTCCATTCCAATGATGTTTGATGTGCTTGATGAAAAACCAATGATGCGTGATATAGGAGAAAAATCATTCATCATTCCTGTAGAAAGTTTTGGTGTGAAAATTTTGTCGATCGGATTTTTCAGTGATATAAATCAGGCAATCGTTTGGCGTGGCCCTATTGCAGTTCGTGCATTGAACCAAATGTTAAGTGAAGCCGATTGGGGCGAGCTTGATTATATGATCATCGATCTTCCTCCCGGAACTGGAGATATTCATCTATCATTGGTTACTGCTGTTCCGCTAACAGGCGCAATCGTAGTAAGCACTCCGCAACAAGTTGCACTTGCAGATGCGCGCAAAGGAGTTGCGATGTTTCAACTTCCTCAAATCAATGTTCCCGTTTTAGGAATCGTGGAAAACATGGCGTGGTTTACTCCCGCAGAACTTCCTGAAAACAAATATTACATTTTTGGAAAAGGCGGAGCAGAACAACTTGCTGCCACATTGAATGTTCCGCTTCTCGGACAAATTCCATTGGTACAAAGTATTTGCGAAGCAGGAGATGCAGGTCGCCCGGTTGTGTTGCAGAAAGATACTCCGCAAGCGAAAGCGTTTATGGAACTTGCCGGGAATGTGGTGAGGCAGGTTGCGATGAGAAATGCGATGCCGAAGGAAGTGGCGGCGAACTAGTTTTTGTCGACTTCGGCTCCGCTCAGTCTGACAATTGTTCGAATACAGCATTAATTAAGACTAACGCCTGTTTCTGTCTTTACAAGAAACTTGTGTTATGCATATTGTCAGACTGAGCGGAGCCGAAGGTTGACAAAGGAGATCGTTTTCGTATATTTATTACACCATGAAAAACCTCGTCATTCTCGCATTTCTCGCTGTGCAACTCACCGCATCTGCGCAGACCTACATCTTCTCGCAAACAACTTCCACATATGCGAATCTTTCAGGTGAAACAGTTCTAACTACAACTGCACCGTGGACATACGCGACTTCATTTACCGTTCCAATCGGATTTACATTCAATTTCATGGGAACAAACTTCACGTCGGTTTATGTTGAAGGAAGCGGCTTCGCGTATTTCGATTTCAATTATTACAATCTTGCTTTGCCTTTTACGGTGAAATTGAAATCCAAAGGAAGTTCCGGAAATAATTCTCCGATCAGTTACAAAACAGAAGGAGTTTCTCCCAATAGAATTTTGAAAGTGCAGTGGAAGAATGCAGGATTTCATTACGACACAACCTCCACAATTAATTTTCAAATGTGGTTGCATGAATCGAGTAACATTGTTGAAGTGCATGTTGGTTCCAACTCAGTTCCAAATCCGGCAGTTGTTTATCAGGAGAACGGAAGTGATGGTCCTGTGATTGGTGTATACAAGTATTCATCAGCGACGAATTGCACGAACAGTACATGTTTGAATGGAAATGCGTCAGCTCCTGTGTTCAACAATCTGACAGGAAATATTAATTTGTTTGGAACAAGCATTACAGGAACTCCGGCGAGCGGAACAGTTTATGTTTTCGATCCGAATGTTGTTGGAATTTCTGAAACTGCAACAACAGCTTTTTCCATTGGTCCGAATCCTGCGAGTGATCGAGTTATGATTATAACGTCTGA
>CAZBYM010000538.1:0-2818 GCA_964495745.1 uncultured Chryseobacterium sp.
TGGTGCAGTGAAAAATAATCCGCGCATTCACATTCCGATTTTTGGAAATGGCGATGTTTCAACTCCTGAACGTGCCATTGAAATGAAAAATCGTTTTGGTGTCGACGGAGTAATGATTGGGCGAGCGAGTATTGGTTATCCCTGGATCTTCAACGAGATAAAACATTTTATCAAAACCGGAACTCATCTTGCGCCGCCAACAATTTCCAATCGTGTGGAAGTTTGCAGAACACATCTTGAAAAATCCATTGAGTGGAAAGGCGAACATGTTGGCATCGTTGAAATGCGCACACATTACAGCAATTACTTCAAAGGCATTCCGCATTTTAAAGAATACCGAATGCAACTTGTGACCTTGATGGAGAAAGAATCTTTGCTCAATGTGTTGAGAGAGATTGAAGAAAAGTATGTAGTTGAACAATAACGCTTTTGTGATATTTCAGAACAAACCAACGTTACACAACTAACAATTAGCACAATGAAAATTTTCAGCACAATTATCAAACTCTCCGGCGGTTTGATGTTATTCATTTCAATAGTAGGTTTTATTCTCGGGTGCTTCGACTACGTACTCGTAATAAAAGGTGCAGAGCTGCCATTGGTAGATGGTGTGATGGCCATTGTATTGGGTGTTGTAGGATTGGCGTTTTTTGTTGGAGGACATTTCATGCTCAAGCGTGCAGAGAAGAAAGATACCACAACTACTGCTCCTCAACTCGACATTAATAATCTCGAGTTTATTCCAAAGGCAATTGCGAAAACAAGGAAAAGAAATATGATTGTGGGAATATTTCTCGCGTTGTTCGGCGTCCTCATTGCTCTGGTGCCATTTGCAGATGACGAACTTGGTATGGGCGGAATTATTGGCCTGGGAATATTTGGGGCGCTGTGTTTTGCGCTAGGAGCGTTCATGCTTTACAAAGCGTCGAAGCTGATCAATGTAGAAGAGACTGACATTTACAAAACGATTATGTTCGAACCGAAAACGATTACCGCTCTTCATGGACAGATTTTCAGAAGCAACGTGACCAAGTATGGTCAGGCAATTAATGCGACGATTTTTGTCGGGACAAAAAAGCTCGCAATACTTACAGTTACAGAAACTGATCTTGAGTTATTCCGGCAGTATTTATTGAAGCATAATCCGGGTTTGGATTATAAGGTGGATGAGCAACGAACGTAGTGCCACAAAAAAAGCCGCCCCTGTTTCCAGAAGCAGCTTTCTCACAAAAAATATTTTTACTCCTTCACCAATCTCACCATCTCACCTTCTGATGTACGGATGAAATAAATTCCTGCATCAAGTGAAGTGATATCAAGTGTTGCAGTTGTTTGAATCATTTCTGCACGAACAACTTCTCCAAGTGTATTGTAAATAACAATCTCAGTTGGAACGCTGTTTGTTATTGTCACAGAATTCGTTGTTGGATTTGGAGATACAAACAAACTTCCTGTGAGAATCGGTTCTGCAATTCCAACGTTCGCTACACCGGTACAGATTGACGTATCAGGACAACCATTCTCAGTTACGATACAAGCGAATACTCCATTCGCAGTTGCGTAATAAGACTGGAACACAGCTCCAAGAATCGGAACTCCGTTCGCACAATTCATCCATTGATAACTTACGTTCGGATTGGTATTCGACGCTGTAATGATATATCCAAATCCAGATACAGTAGTAGTCGTATTCACGATATTCGTTACGGTGAGATTGGTAGTAATAACGCTGTCGCATCCCGCCATGTTGGTCAACGTATCCATGTACGTTCCGCTTGTCGTATAAACACTGCTACCAACAGAGAGTGAATATCCAACTCCGCATCCGATAACATTTTGAGTTGAGTCCGATGAATTAGCTATCGTAAGATTCGTAATCACCGTAGAGTCACAACCAAAAGTTGACACCAATGTGTCCGTGTAAACCCCAGTAGAATCATATGTATTGCTTCCAACTGTTATCGTGTAACCTGTACAACCGTTGATCATCTGTGTTGTAACTGAACCAGAATCAACAGTGAACGTTGTCATGATCGTAGAATCACAACCATTCATCGCAGACAATGTATCGTAATAAACTCCTGAAGAATAATAAGTGTTTGAACCAACAGTAACTGAATCACCCTGACAAACAGTAACTGATTGCATGATGATTGGCGCAACAATCACTGTAACCATGAAAGATGCAGAGTCCGAACATCCAGTAATCATGTCCATTCCTACAACCCAGAAAGTGCTGTCTGCACTAGGCATAACCGTATTCGCTGCAGTTGTAGGTCCATTTACCCAAGCGTACATATCAGCCCCGCTTGCCGTTAGTGTTACAGATCCTCCACTACACATCGTTGCGTTTCCATTTATGCTCACCCCCGGCAATGCATTAATTGTGATCACAATCGTATCTGAGTCGATACAACCCGATGGATTCGTTACATCAACGATATACGTTCCAGATGTTGTCACAGTAATTGAAGCCGTAGTATCCATCGTACTCCACATGTACGTGTCTGGACCAGAACCAGCAACCAAAACAACAGAACCACAATACATCGAATCTGGGCCAAGGTCAACGGAAGGTGAAGACAGAATGGTCAGTGAAATTGTATCCGAAGCCATGCAACCAGAAGTATTAGTTACTTGAACAGAATAAACTCCCGACAAAGTGACAATGATAGATGCTGTTGTTTGTGCAGTGCTCCATAAATAAGTGTCTCCTCCGGAACCAGCAACTAACATTTGTGTTCCGCAATATGATCCGTCCGCGCCCAAATTAACAACCGGTGTATTTCCCACAGTCACAATAATTGTATCGCGAACA
>CAZBYM010000539.1:0-2790 GCA_964495745.1 uncultured Chryseobacterium sp.
CAACCAGTGAACAACACCAACGCATGGACGTTTATTGGTGAAAGCGAAGCCATTTACCATTTTGGTCCAACGTATTCCAGACTCACTAATAATTTGCGGGTGTCTGCAGGCTTGAATTCAACCTACGCAGCTTCTGAAGTCACAGTTTCTATTCCTCAAACGGAACAATTGCGTTTCAGCATGTATGCTTCCGTTGGAAAGTATCTCAGAAAGCTGGATGAATTCAACATCACAATCAGGGACGAAATGATAGATGGAAAAATTGTTCAACCTGTTGGCAGCATTTGGTACTACCTGAATATCTGGGACAAAATCGGAATCCGCACATGTGTATCACATAGTTATCGTGTTCCAACTTTTAATGATCTGTATTGGACACCAGGTGGAAATCCTGAGTTGATTCCTGAAACAAGCTGGACTGAGGAGATTGGGATTGAAGGCTCGTTACAGTGGAAAGGTGGAAGGATTAATTATTCAGGAACGGTTTACAATAGGAACGTGCGAGACATGATCACATGGATGCCAAGTTCTTCTTATTGGAGTCCGATGAATGTTGCAGAGGTCTGGAGTAGAGGAGTAGAACATCGTTTGAAAATTCATCAAGCTATATCCAAATGGAAATTCACATTGCTGTCCAATATAGATTATGTAAGATCAACTTCAGAAAAGGCAAGTTCACCGGGTGATGTTTCAGTTGGAAAACAATTGATTTATGTCCCTGCATGGTTTGGTGGAGTTACCGCAACTGTTCAATGGAGAGATTACTTTGTTACGTATTCTCACCAATACACCGACTTGCGTTTCACCACGCGCGATCATCTTGAATTTCTTCCTGCTTATTCGATTGCAAATCTTTCAATAGGATGGAGCTGGGAGACTGCAATGAACGGCGCGAAATATTTTTCAAATCTTTTCTTCAGGATGAATAATATTCTTGATGAGCAGTACCAAACAGTGGCATGGCGGCCAATGCCGGGACGATGTTATGTGATTGGTTTCTCCATTGACTTTACCCAACAAAAATCAACAGACAAGTAATTCAACAACAACAAAATCAAATCGTAAAATGCAGACTACATTAAATTTCAAAGCACTCGGTGTCCTCTCCTTGTTGGCAGTGACGACTTTTGTCTCCTGTGATAGAGATACTCCAACTCCAACAGGAGGATCAACACGCACTTTTACACCCGGCGAAGGATTCTTCATCCTCAACGAAGGAGGATTCAATGCCGGCAATTCATCTATCAGTTATTATGCATTGAATGGTACAAGTGCCGGCAATTCGTTCAGCAATCTGTATTTCAACGCGAACACAGCTCCGCTTGGTGACGTTGCTCAAAGCATATCGTTAATCAATAATCGATTGTACGTGGTAGTGAACAATTCTTCCAAGATTGAAGTTCTCAATCCATATAATCTGGAATTGATCACTACAATAACCGGAACTTCGGGTCCGCGCAATATTGTTCAGATCAATAGTACAACAGCGTTCGTCACTCAAATGTATTCTTCTGAGATCAAAATTCTTGACCTCACTTCCAATTCAATTACAGGATCAATTGATCTTGGAGTTACTTCTGAATCAATTGTCTTGACGAATGGAAAAGTATTCGTGACTAGTCAGGAGTCGGATAAATTGTACGTGATCGACCCTTCTACAAATGCGATTCTTGACTCTTCTTCTGTAATTGCGCCGGGAGGAAACAGTATGTGTGTGGATGCGAATGGAAAACTTTGGGTTTTGGCATATGGATATTGGGCAACTTCTGCGCCTGGTGGACTGTTCCGAATTAATTCAACAACAAATGCTGTTGAATCGTCAATGCCATTTACCTCTTTTGATTTTCCAACACATCTGGTCACAAATCCAAGTGGTGATTCGTTGTTCTTTTTGAATTACAATGTCTATCGTATGTCAATCAACGATATTATTTTACCGCCGCTCGGATATATTTCCGGAACTGGCCATTCATTTTACACGATTGGACTTCTACCGAACACAAGCAATACTTTTGTTGGAGATGCAGTAGACTATGTTCAGTCGGGATTGATTTTCCGCTATGATGCCAGCGGAACACAGACCGATGTTGACACGGTGGGTGTAATTCCGAACAACTTCCTGCTTTATTAGCGAAATACTGGTGTTTTTTGGCTGTGCCACGGTATTCTGCCGTGGCATTGCTTTTTACAGACAATTTTCGGAAATTCACCTACCATCAAAATCCAAAAATTCCCATGAAAAGACTTGTACTCTTCGCAATCGCGTCTTGTTTTGCAGCAACTACTTACGCGCAAACAATTTCTCCTGATTATCAAGACGGAAAAATCTGGTTCCGGATAAAAAGTGATTACAGAACGATTCATGGTTTGAATGAAAACCCAAGTTCATTGCCTATTGCCACTGTTCCATTTCTAGAACCGATTGGCAAATCTCATTCATTCACAAATTTGTCATTACCATTTCATGCAGCGAAAAATTCTGTTGAATTACAACGTACATACTTGTTGGAATTTTCCGATTACGGACAAGTAGATGTGATCATCAACAAAATGCGCGCCACAGGAAATATTGATTATGCGGAGCGTGTGCCGCTTGATCATTCCGATCTTGTACCAAACGATCCAAGCTACACTTCCCAGTGGCATCTTGCAACAATCAACGCTGCAGGTGCGTGGAACTATTTTTCTGCCGGATCAACAATTCAGATCGCAATAGTTGACAATGCGTTAGATCGTAATCATCAGGATCTTTCAGGTAATCTCTGGACAAATCCAGGAGAAATTGCGAGC
>CAZBYM010000540.1:0-2789 GCA_964495745.1 uncultured Chryseobacterium sp.
AAGCGAGTGCAGAATATTTTCTTTGAGCGGTGCTTTGATTTGTACACGCAAACCTGAAGATAATTTTCTGGACGTTTCCGATTTGGCTGTAGGGATTTATTTAGTGGAGGTGGAGAGCGAGGGAGTTGTTGGGAGGGAGAAGTTGGTGGTAGTTCGTTGAAATTGCCGACTTCGACTCCGCTCAGTCTGACAATTTGCGATGAACGAATTCTCAGTGAAATGGAAAGCGAATCCCGTTCATGTACTGATTTTCTCATGTAACACCTTGTCAGACTGAGCGGAGCCGAAGTCGACAAGGTACTTTTCACATCGTAAATTTCACTAACTTTACACCAATGTCACACCCACTCACAGTCCGCATTGAAGCCGCTTTAGACCAAATCCGCCCCTTTTTGGAGGCTGATGGAGGCAATGTGAAGTTGTTGGAAATCACAGAAGATTTGGATGTGAAACTTGAACTCGAAGGTGCCTGCAAATCCTGCTCCATGCGGATGATGACCTTCAAAGCCGGCCTCGAAGAATCTTTGCGTCGTGCGGTACCTGAAATCAGATCAGTAGAAGCGGTGAATCTGCATGCTGAAGTGACGGAGTAACTTTATCCATATTTTTACCACGGAGGACACTGCGTCACGGGCTTGATGCTCATTGTATCTTTAATTGCATTTTGCATTATGAGAATATGAAACGGTTCTTCATTTTTTGCCTTAGTCTATTAAGTTTTACATGTCTTTTCGCTCAATCCACTCAGTGGCATTGGAGCTGCCTTGTCAATAAATTGTCAAATGAAGACAGTGCTTTTCTCGTAGACACGGAATCAAAAATTTGGAAAGCATCTGCTGACGATAGCGTGAAGTTGCCCACATTCGAAGGAGGAAGATCGGGTGGAACATATAGTATAGGTTCTTCAAAATTCTCTACAAAAAGGATGTTCGGGGATTCTCTTCCATTGAAGCGATTAACCGATTACGCAGAACTCGATCTTGCTTGGAACCATACTGCCGACACTTGTTATGTGCTAAGCTATTCGCCAATGTTGTGGCGTGACAGGCAGCGTTATGGAAGCTTCGGTCCTATTACTCGGGATACAATTGTGTGGCTACGCGTTCCTACTGCATCGTACTTTCCTTTGCTTAAAGAACAGGAATATAGACGACTTTTCAATTTTCAAGTTGATGTATTATCCAGTCATTTTGGTTGTAAGCGAAACGGTGACACACTTTCTCGTATTGTACCATTCACAATCGACTCCAACGAATATTTACCACAGGCCTCTTATCGTGTGATTCTCGATAAAATAATGAACGGGATGCTCACTTGGAAATTCAGTTCGTATGATGACCCGATTTGCTCTATTAGATTGAGCGGTGTTCAATGTGAGCGAAAGGTCACTCATTGGGATAGCACTTTTAAGGTGGAAGACCCAAATGCCCCCGGAACTTACTTCTTGGTTCCAACAAAATTCGAAGCACAACCGATTTCATTTCTTGTAAATGAAAGTTGGATTCCCGGTGTTCAAGTAGAAGCGTTGAAACGAACACGTATACCAAAGCCCTCGGTAATTTATCGGCGAGTTGTTGTTTCTTATGGAGTCCGTTTTTCAAGCGGCGATTATGTTTGGTTTAAAGCTGATGAAATCCACAAGTATCTGCGAATGCCACTGATTGATTTTTCGGCTTATGAGCAATGTTTCCGTGCTGAACGGTTTGAGAGGATGAAAATCTTTACCTATTAGTTGGAATACTTTCGCAGAACAATGCCCATGGCTTTGGAACCCCAATTCAAGACTCCAGACAATAAATCCGCGCAAATCAGTTTAATCCGCCAAATCCGCGTTCCTATTACCCCATTTCCTTATGGAATATTCCCGAAATTGCGTCATACCCTTAGAATGACATAAGTATGCGGTTTTTCCCATGGAAGAAAAAGAGCAGTCTCAGCGATGAGGAACTGATCAAAGCATATCACTCAACCGGTGATAAGGCTTACGTGGGCGAACTTTATATTCGATATGCTCATCTCATGTACGGTGTTTGTCTGAAATATTATCGGTCTTCGGCAGGCTCAGAGCAGGCTCGAGAAAAAGGTCGCGATGCTGTGTTGCAGATTTTTGAGAAGCTCTTTGAATCACTAAAGAAGCATACCCCGGAGAATACAAAAACCTGGTTGATGTTTGTGGCGAGAAATTACTGCATTTCTGATTTGAGAAAAATGCAAGTGCTCGATCAGAAACATTCTGCATACGAAAAAGATGAAGTGGAGCCGTTGCTGGATGAAGAGCTGATTGAAGAAAAAATACTGAAAGAAGAACGTCTCTCGCGACTGGAAAATGCAGTGAGCGCGTTGGGAGAAGAACAGCGATTGTGTATTGATTTATTTTATTTGAAAGACAAATCGTACAAAGAAATTTGCGACATCACGGGCATGAATGAAAAGCAAGTGAAGAGTCACATCCAGAATGGAAAAAGAAATTTGAAATTAATACTTGAGCAGTGATGAATACATCCCACACAACGCAGCTCCTGAGTGCAGAACAACTCGAAGCATTTTTGCAGAATAAACTCTCTGCTGAAGAAGCGAAACGTGTTCAGCATTTGTTGGACGATTGCGAACTTTCGCGAGAAGCACTACAGGGTTACGCACTGGTTCCTGGAGCATTTGCGGATGTAGCAGGATTACAGAAAAGTATTGCGGCAAAATCTGGAATGAATTCGTTGAGTTGGGCTACAATTTCATTGGGAGTTGTGGCAATTGCTGCGGCCGTCTTGGGGTTGGGGCTGGGGGCGATGGGG
>CAZBYM010000541.1:0-2784 GCA_964495745.1 uncultured Chryseobacterium sp.
CAATTATGCCCAACTTCATGCATGATTACGGTTTCGAGCATACCCGCTGATTGAACGCCACCGATTACCGTAATGTTCGGATATTCCATTCCACCACCAGCCGAGAGTGCTCCATCAACAGCAGTGCAATGATTGTACGCATAATCACCATTCCATTTGGAATAGTAATACACTGCGTCATTCACATATTCAATTCCGTTTGTCCACAAGTGTGAATATTGATTAGTAAACATCACCCATGTAGTTACTTTTCTGCCAGAATGAGGAAGCTCAACTTCGCCTTTCAAAACATGGTAACGCTTATCACAAAACCAGGCGAAGTCGTGTACATTTTCCTGGTGAAAATGTACAGTCTTCATTTCGGTAGACGAGACAGGATGATCAAGATCCTTCTTGTCGTAATCTTTGATCAATTTTGTTTTAGCAGCAAGTTCATCCATCCAGGCAATTTCTTCAGGATTATTCTGAATATCGCCGGTAGCACCCAGTACATAATTTTTTGGAAGTGTAATTTTTACATCATACGTTCCGAACTCCGAATAAAATTCTCCTTGATCGAGATACGGAATAGGATTCCAACCATTCGCGTCATAAACAGCAGGCTTCGGATACCATTGTGTGATTTGATATTGCTGCTTGATGTGTCCAAGACGGGAAATTCTTCCGCTTGGAATTTTCACACGGAACGGTGTTGTAATTACAATTTGTCCTCCTGGCATCAATGGCTGACGTAACAACAGTTTGACGATATCAGGATTCTTGTAGTCAATTTCTGCAGGAACCATTTCACCGTCTACATGCCAATCAAGACTATCGATGTAACCGCGATCTTCCTCCTTCGCATAATAGAAAAACAATTCTCCATTCTCTTTGAGCTGTTTTCCAAGTGCTGTGCTGTTGTTTTTGTATGCATTTGGCCAGATGTGCATGTAGATGTAAGTCAACTGATCCGGAGAATTGTTCACGTAAGTCAGCTTTTCGTAACCATGCAGCATGTTTGTTTGATCATCCAACCGAACATCAATTTCAAAATGCACAAACTGCTGCCAATATGCAGGACGGGCATCAAGAACAGTTCCAATGGTAATCAGGGTAACAAAGAGGATAAATTTTTTCATAGTAAGCGCGTTTTTGCGAAGAACTTCTTCAGAGCAAGTGTGACGGTCGAGCCGTATGTTTTGTTACAACTATTTCGTTTTAGCGGTGTCATTTAGAAATACTTCTTCAAGCTTCTTTCCTAATTCATCACCGCTCAGACCTTTGTCAATAATTCTTCCTTCGCGATCGAGAAGAAATGTTTGAGGAATAGATTCCACTTCGTATTGCGCAACCACAGGCGATTGTCCGCGCATGAGATCACTTACATGCCAGGGCCAGATTAATCCGTCTGATTTGATTGCAGCTTCCCAATCAGCTTTCTTATCATCGAGCGAGACACTGAAAATTTCAAACCCCTTTTTGTTGTACTTCTTGTAGTTTGAAACAACGTTTGGTAATTCTGCTCTGCACGGTGCACACCAGGAAGCCCAGAAATCGATTAGAACAAAATTTCCTCTGGTCTGAGAAAGTTTAACAGGTTTTCCGTTCACATCATTCAAAGAAATTTCAGGAGCCATTTGTCCCTTGCACATTGGGCGTTTACGTTCTACAAGATCACGAAGAAGCACAACGTTTGGCGCTGTCTTGTGGTCTTTCTCAAGCGCATTTACTGTCTTCTCCCACCATTCAAAATTGTCGAATGGCTCAAGTAAACGTAATGCAGGAATATTGGCGAACGAAGCCGGATGTGCATCTACAAATCCATGCAACCAGACAGTCGCCTCATCAGCCATTACGTTGAGTTCATCCTGCGTGCGATTGAACAATGGTTCAATTATTTCCTTCTCCAATTTTTTTACAGCTACAGAATCGGTCATCATGCCCAATTGAATTTGAAAAGTGCGCTGGAGTGAATCAATTCTACCTGTCAACGGACGACGACGTTCATCATAGTCGATGAAGTATTGGTTGAATTCCAGAAACAGCTTTGTATCCTCAGAACCCGTTGTTGTAAATGAATATCCAAGATTAGCCGCATCACCGGTAAGTGTTACTGAATCTTTCGGCGCAAGAATAACGATTGCAAATTGCTCGCCTTCCTTTCCAACTTCAATCTTGTAAAATCCTTTGTACTCAAGTGTCGGACGAAATTCAAATGAACCATCTTCGCCTGTCACTGCTGAATCAATGTAACTGAAATTTGACTGACTCACATTCACGAGATAAACCGTGTCGCCATTACTATTAGAAAGTTTTCCTGATACAACAGTATTTCCACCTGTACGCTCGTCATCTCCGCATGCGGTGAAAAACAATGCGAGAACAGGAACTGCAACGCTCAATATCTTTTTCATGGATGTTCGTTAAGCACTTTCGTTACCAATTCATTTGCAATTTTCGGATCGGCTTTCCCTTTAGACATTTTCATGACTTCTCCCATGAACATTCCCACAAGTCCGGTTTTTCCGCTTTTGTATTCAGCAACTTTCGCAGGATACTTTGCAACAGCTTGCTTCACGATTTCAAGCAAAGCTCCTTCATCACTTTCCTGCACAAGATTGAGCTCCTCCGCAATTTGTAACGCAGATTTCTCCCCATTATTGATCATTTCAGGAAAAACTTTCTGGCTAGCAACCGCGAAACTCACTTTTCCTGAGTCAATCAACGCGATCAATTCCGCTAGTCGTTTCGCAGTAAGTTTGAAATCGGAGATGTGAACTGCGTTTTCATTCAGAAAAGATTTCA
>CAZBYM010000542.1:0-2515 GCA_964495745.1 uncultured Chryseobacterium sp.
CGGTTTGCCCAAAGCTAATCAGAGGAGCAGACAACGTTAAGAATAACAACAAAAGCCTGTTCATCACCGAAAAATTAATTTGTCTTTTCCAATCACAACTCCGTCTACAACAATCTCGAATAAATAAATACCTGCGGCGAGTGACTGTCGCTCAACTAGAAAAACATTTGCTTGAGGTGAAATCGTTTGTATGCATTGCCCTTGAGTATTAAACAACCTGAGTGTTGCATCAGTTCCCATCGTGTAGTTTTTCAACGAGATGTTTACATACTCTGTTGCTGGTTGAGGATAAACTACAACTTCAGATTTCGCGTCAAGTTCATCAATACCCACTCCATCATTCATCTCCCAGAAGTCATTAAAGTTTAGACCGTTTGTTCCCGTTCCAAAATATCCTTTCCCGTTGATACAAAATGCGGTAGAAAATCGCCGGTCTGTTCCGGGGAAATCGTTCAAACGAAGCCATGTGTTATTTCCCGGATTGTATTCCCAAACTTCAGGAGTAACAATGTTGAGTGAGCCAACGAAACCGGAAATAATATATCCCTTTCCATTTCTGGCAAGTGCGGCTCCTCCATTGGTATTCATCCCGGGAAAAGCAGCGCGTACCAGCCATTGATCGTACAACGGTTTGTATTCGTATAGCACAGCGCCGTTTTTTACATAACCACTAGTGCCGATTGAGAATGCAACACACCAGCCTCCAAATGCCGGACCATTCTGCTTCGTTGTCCAGTTTCCCGTTATTGCATTGTATTCGTACACTGCTGCGCCGACAAACACATATCCCTTATCACCTACAGCAAAACATCCCTGATCGCCGGGACTACCAGGACAATTCTGAATTGCAGTCCATGTATTCGTCACAGGATTGAAAGAATAAAATTCACTTCCCAGAAATGCACCTCCACCAACATAACCTTTGCCTGCCGCAGCAAATGAAATTGCTCCATAGTTTACAGTTGGATAATTTGCTTTTTGTGTCCATGAATCTGAAGCTGGATCATATTCCCACCAGTCGGCGTAGTTGATCACTCCACTGAGGCCATTCACGTGCCCGCATCCGATGTATCCGCGGTTACCAATCGCAAAAGAAGAAGTTCTGTGTCTCCCAGCACCACCGAAGTTTGTACGTTGAATCCACGCCTGGCCGAATATAGAATTCGGAAGAATGAACAAGATGATTAATACAAGAAGATTTCTCATTCTGTGATCAGTATTTTTTCGCTGTAATTAATTCCGTTTTGTTCAAAGTGCACGAAGTAGAATCCGGCCGCTAAATCTCGAGTCGAGATTTGTTCTCCGTTGTATGCAGAAATAGTTTCAACTGTGTTACCACAAACATCTGTGATCGTAACGAGTCCAACAACACCACCACCAATTACGAATTGTCCCTGCGCAGGATTAGGAAAAACTGAATGAGAAGATGACAGTTGTTCTTCAATCCCGACAAAATCCTGAGTGAGTTGAAGTGTGTAAGTTCCCATGTACGTACCCCAACCTTCGACAATGAAATACAATGAATCAACTCCGACAGTTGAAACAATCAATTCACTTTGAGGAGCACAGGCTGCTGCGTCATCATTGTATGCCAGAACATTTCCTTGGGGATCAATTACGCTGAGAAAAGTGTCAAATGAGGAACCACATAATGTTGCCCGGATCGCAAAAGAATTCGCCGGAGGAAGAACCAGATAATACACATCTGGAGAAGGATAGACCAGGTTCTGATTTCCATAACAATAAGAATTGTCTCCATTATTAGTGTAAGGTAAAGAAGGAACAATCACAGGATCTGCTGTGTCATCACCAATGTATGCTGAGCAATCAACTCCACCGGTGAAATTTATCGTGAAGTCCATTACAGATCCCCAAGTAAAAGCTGCACAAGGATCAAGAGGAGTAGTAGAACTGCCTTCCTGCTGCGTAACTCTCATTCTCGTCGGACCATTCTGCACACTGAAAGGAACCGTAAAATTGAAAACTGAAATCGGTGTAGGCGGGACTCCGGTCCAAGTTCCAATCGATTCCGAGAGATCGAACGATCCGCTTTGATCATAATCGATCCAGACTTCTCCTGATCCAAGATAATTTCCGTTACAGGTTCCAAACTGTACACTCAGCGAATAGGAATTTCCAGCATTCAAAGTAGTACTCAGGTTCGTGAGGTTTTGAACGCCAAGAACTCCAGGGCAACCAATGTGTCGGATAGAATCTCCCTGCCCAACAATTCTTACCAATTGAACATTGGAGTCAACTGTGCTGTTTGGTCCGCCCGTTGTGCAATATTGGGCAATAGAACTCGCTGATAGCAGCAGGCCTGCAGACAAAAAATATGATTTCATGTAAAAGTGTTTCACTGCTAATCTACTCAATATAAAATTAATTTGACAATGAAATTCTGCATCTTCGCACAACGAAAATGACACGACACTACGACTTGCAGCCTTTAGAAGACGAATACAGGAATCTTACCGCTAAAGGTGACTTGTCAGCCGGAATAAGAATTCACGCG
>CAZBYM010000542.1:2525-2780 GCA_964495745.1 uncultured Chryseobacterium sp.
CGGGCGGCTGGGCGAGGCGCTTGGTCAGCCGGTTGTGATCGAGTACCGTGCGGGATTTGACATTCCGATGGTCATGCGTATCATCAAAACCGAAAAAGACCTTGACCGATGGCTAGAACAGCGATTTGTGCGTCTTTCTGAGACTGAATAAGTTCTTTACCCCTCAGAAATTTGAGATTTCGCAGAAACACGTATCTTTGTACCCACAAAATCGGTTATGTAGCTCAACTGGATAGAGCACCTCACTACGGATGA
>CAZBYM010000543.1:0-2748 GCA_964495745.1 uncultured Chryseobacterium sp.
TTCTAATGAAAGCATTCAATCTGAAGTTTTACAATATCGATACCGAGCTCAATATGCCTTCGATTGATATACGCGTAACTCATCGAAGCACCGGCTTCGTACAGATATGAAAACTCATCACGCAATACAGTGTTCTTGAATCGTCGAACAGATTCAATTCTTCCTAGGGAATCATAAACATATTCAGTGCGCTCATTTAGTTGTTCGCCTGCATTCGACGTGTACGTATAAGCAGCCATTCTCCCAACACTGTCATACTCATAAGCTACCGTGATGCGAATTCCTCCAGCGGTGTATGCTTCCCTACTATCAATCATCCGCCCCTGAACGTCGAGCAGCATCATAGTTTCTTTGTATACTTTTCCTTCATCATTCAAACAAAGTTTTTTGACTTGCGTTGAAGAATATGTTTCATATCGAAAATCTTCGCGGGAAATAATTGTCTGAACTCCAAGTTTGAAATCACGATGCGTGTTGCCGAGATTCGTTTCTCTGCAATGAATTTGCGTGCTTATCCTTCCATCGTCGTTGTAGTTGTAGTACCATGTGTGAAAATAATTTCCATCACACAATCTTCGAGTCGCTACCTGTGACGTTGAATCGAAATACGTGTAAATAAAAACTGTGTCGTAAGCGTACTCATATTTGTATTCCGTCCATTCACTTTTCACCTTCCTTCCACGGCGATATACCGCTTCATGTTCGATTGCCTTAGCTTCCATTCCTCTGAGGCGCGTCCTCCAATAAAATTTAACTCTTCCGAGCAAGTCAAATTCGTAATACTCGCGCAATCCTTTGTCCTCGATAATGCGCCCATCAGGCTTGTACTGGAAAGCGCAGGTAATTGTCCTGATTCTCAATTTCACAACACTATCAGGACTAAACCTCAACGAAACATTGAAAGGATCGTCTGTTACCGGCACGAAAAGTTGAGCGTGTAATGAAAAACCGGCGAAGACAAAAAACAAGACGAGAAAATAATTCACGTTGCTCGCATTCGACACAATTCCAATTTTTATTTTCTTCATTCTTTTTCTAGTCCGACACCTAACTGTGACAATGCCTCTTCAATTGTTTGAGCCGGCAAGTGACAGGCACTATTCTCGCAAATATAAATTGGCGTAGATCCTTCTTGAACTCTGTTCTTGAGAACAGGAATATCAGAAGCACCAACACTTCCTGCAAAGATTTCATTTGGCAGGTAGTTCTTCCTTAGTGCAGCTGCTGTTTTATCAACAGATTTACCAACAATAACGACTTCGCGAGAAGGATACACGCGATGCAGAGCGAGAATCAACCAATTGGAGTAGCCCGGACCATAACCAAGCATCTCGTCTTCAACTGATTTTAACATTTCAGCAGACTTGTCGAGCCATTCCTGATTTCCAAAGTACTTTCCGAGATAATACAGGTTGCGCGCCATCACAGAATTGGACGCTGGAATTACGTTGTCCGAAACTTCATGCTTTCGCGCGATGAGTTTAGGATCATCACTGGAAGTAAAAAACAAGAGTGGCGACCCGCTGTCATGAAACTTATCGAGAGCAATTGCTGTTAACGCTTTCGCGCGAATCAAATATACTTCGTCAAAATCTGTCTGGTACAATGCAATGAAAGCATCGACTACAAAAGCATAATCTTCAAGAAATCCATTGACAGAACTTACACCGTTCTTGCATGTATGCCACAATGTCCCATCCGATTTTGACAAATACTTCTCGATGAACTTAGCATTTTTTTTCGCCGCCAACAGAAACTCCGCGTCGCCTGTAACGTTCCACGCATCCACGTAACCATGTAGCATCATTGCATTCCACGAAGTCAGAATTTTATCATCAAGGCCTGGACGAACTCGTTTTTCTCTCGCCGCAAGTAATAGACTTTTTGCATCAGAAATTTTCTTGCGCAAAACCTCAGTGGAGAAGTTATGCTTCACAGCAATAGCTTCTATCGTTTCGCGCATGAGCAGCACATAATTTTCTTCTTCCCAGAAACCGATGCTGTTTACGTTGAATAAATCTGCGAACCATGAGAAATTTTCACAAAGTAATTTTTCCAGTTCATCTTTCCTCCACACGTAAAATTTTCCCTCTTCGCCTTCTGAATCCGCATCCAGTGCAGAATAAAATGCGCCTTCCGGAGAAGTCATCTCTCTGGAAATCCACGCTAAAGTTTCATTGACAACATCAAGATACAGTTGCTTACCGGTCAGATGATAAGCTTCGCTATACAACGACACCAACTGACCATTATCGTACAACATTTTTTCAAAATGCGGAATTTTCCAGAGCATATCTGTAGAATATCTCGCAAAGCCGCCCCCAACCTGATCGTAGATTCCACCCATCGCCATTTTATCCAGCGTCAAAGTCACATGCTTAAACGCGGAATCATTTCTAGAAAGATGGTAATATCTGAGCAAGAACAAATAATTGTTGGGCAATGGAAATTTTGGCGCGCGATTAGGTCCGCCCTCGCTTGAGTCGATTCGCTCTGACCACCGTTGCCACGCTCCATCGGGTAACGAGTTGAGAATTTTTGTATCCGTGAATTCCGGAATAATTTTCTCCATGTTCTTCACGCCTTCAGTTAGCTCATGAGCATACTGCAAACATTTTTCAGGTTCGCCTTTCCATAAATCCGCGAGATTGATGAGTGCTGCAATCCACTTTTCTCTGGGAAAATATGTCCCGCCATACAATGGGCGACCATCTGGAAGCGCAAAACAATTCAGCGGCCATCCACCCT
>CAZBYM010000544.1:0-2742 GCA_964495745.1 uncultured Chryseobacterium sp.
CACTGTATCCGGAAACATTGTCCAGCCCGTTGAAATGGAATCCCATCCGGATGTTGATGCTGCGCTGAAGAGCGAGATAGAATTCAGGCTGTCATTTCTCCAGAGGTTTTTTCCTCCGGCTAGATACATAATTTTGTTGTTGTTAATGCCTGGGTCAAGAACATAAGGATTGATGAACAGGTATCCTTTTCCTCCAATAGGGTCAATTCTCCTGCGGAAAAGAATGTTTCCTGAGGCATCAAGCTGCATCTTTTGCATTTTTCCATTCTGAATGGAGAAGTAATAATTCAATTTGTTATTCGCTATTGCGCAGTAAGAACCGTCACCGAAGAAAACTGTTTTCCATATTGCCTGAGGGTTTGGTGAATTAACAAACCAACTGTTGTTGTCTTGTGTTCCTCCTATAATCGTGCTGTCATTTGTTGCGAAATGGTCAAGCGCCACGGTGTAAAACATGGAAGTTAGGTAGCCGTTGTTCAAGGGGGTCCATACAACAGTATTGGTCATAAAGTTTGTGGATTTGTAAATGCCACCGTCATTGGTGCTGTATAATATGTTGTTTGCTGCATCGAAAACAATATCATGCTGGTCGGGGTGGTGGTCGAGGTAAGTCCCTATTGTCAATGGGATAGAAGATCCCTGCTTGTATCCTCCTATGAATTTTGTGTTGTTTGAGGTTTTAAATGCATCGTCTGAACGATAGAGATTTGTGCCTCCAAGGAAAACAACATTTGTATCAGTGGGATGAGGTTTCACTAACATATCGTATCCGCCTTGCACGTGTTGTTTATCGTGTGGCCCGCCAGTGGTTGGAAGATTCGCGGAAAGGTTAAACCATTTTCCTTCTGAACTATCACCATCTCCGGAAAGGTACTCGTACTTCCATAAACTATTCCATTCCACATCACCGAGAAAATTTGTATCGGGCGTTCCAAAATTAGTCGTAGTTCCCGCCCAAAAGTAAACCTGGTTTTGATCAGAAGGAGAAATTCCGATTTTCATTCTTCCGTAAGTTGTGGGAAAGCCAACGAGAGGAGTAATCTTAGTCCAGGTAGTTCCATCCGGTGAACGCCATATTCCTTTTTGAGAAGCAGAGCCATCGCTGCTGAGCGTGGCGTAAACAACACCTGAAGGAGTAACAGCAACATCTGTGAAATATGAAAACGGGCTTGATGTTGGACTTCCTATTACCCATGCCCATGAAGTTCCTCCGTTTGTACTTTTCCAGATTTCTCCGTAAGTTGCAGAGTATACGGTTCCGTTTGTAGAAGTATCTGCAGGGTTTATGGCTGTATTCCATATTATATCCCACACATTTTCAAAAGTTTGTGGTGTGCCGGATGAAGTGGAGTCGAGCACATTCCATGTTTGTCCTCCGTCTGTTGATTTATACATTCCATTGCCCAGATAATATCCGTTTGTTCCGCCACTGCTGGCAGATTGACCGTAGCCCTCGCCAGTGCCAATGTACCAAGTGTTTGTTTTTCCTGCACGTGTATCCTGCGCAATGCATGAAACACTTTGATGAACAATGCCCCAATTTTGTGTCCATGAACTTCCTCCATTAGTGGAAGTCCACATGCCACCTGAAGTGGAGCCGGCAAGAAATTTATTTGAGTTGGTTACATCCATCGCGAAGGCACGTGTTCTTCCGCCCACATTCCATGGTCCTCGTGATTGCCAGTTGAGCGTTGAGGAAAGCGCATTCGTTTTTGCAAAAGGTGAAATATATCCAGGCAGAGTTGAAGCATATTCTAATTCTTTTTGTCGGATGCCCGAAGGAATTTTTCCTGTTTCAGGGTCGCGCAGGCGCTGGAGTTCGTATTCTAAGCGTCCTTTACCTGCGATTAAACCTTCGGGCTGGCGGACTGGCTGCTTTGTGAACTGGTTGATTGGTTGATTAGTTGAAATAAACAAAACCAATCCGGCAGATAAAATCGCGGCAGGAATAAATGAGTAAAGTTGCTTCACGAAGAATGTTTTTTAGTAGTACGAACGATGGATACGAATTTCTGAATACAAACCAAAGGTAAGAATTTTGACGAAGGAAGGAAATTTTATTAGAGACAAATTATGAATGAAATATTATCATTTCAATACCCCATACACCACCGGATAAATCAGGTTTTCCCAAATGGCATATTCCTTTGCGGAAGGATGTAGATTATCTTTGGAAACTAAACCAGGATTGTCTTTCATTTTCTGCGACACAGGAAAAATATCCACGCAACTGAGATTTCTCTTTTCGGCTTCATCCATGATTATTTTATTGAAAGCCGTAAGCCCTTCGCTGATATTTCTTCCGTTAGAATGTTTTGGTCCTTCAGGCGTAACGCTGAAATCGGGAATTGTAATCAGAACTAATTTACTTCCGACTTTTTTCTGAATGTGATCAATTATTTTGTTAAGGTTCATATGAAAGGTTTCTTCGCTCACGCCCTGGACCCAATCGTTTACGCCAATGAGAAGCGTTGCGAAAGTAGGAGCGGAGGAATCAAAAACAGGAAGTTCGGTGTCAATCAAATCTTCCGTTGTCCAGCCCGTGCGCGAAGGATTCGCGATGAGTTCAATTGGAATGCCTGCCTTGCTAAGTTTTTCGGTGATGATGACGGGCCAGGATTCTTCCCAACTTGCGCCTTCGCATATCGTGTAAGAATCTCCGAGCGCTACGTAGCGGATTTTGTCGTTCATGGAGTTAGGTTCGTGTGCAAACGAACAAGCGAATATAAAAAGAAGTAACAG
>CAZBYM010000545.1:0-2732 GCA_964495745.1 uncultured Chryseobacterium sp.
GCATTGGCTTTTATCGCTGCGTCAATAATTTCCTGTTGAGTAGCGCCGGGTTTACCGTATGCAATGTTCTCTGTAATTGTTCCACCGAACAGTAATACATCTTGCGGAACAATCGCCATGTTCTCACGAAGTTCTGTGAGATTGAAATCTCGCGCGTCTTTTCCGTCAAACAATACTGTGCCTTTATCCGGATCATAGAAGCGAAGTAGTAATTGCGCAATAGTTGATTTTCCGGAACCACTATGTCCAACTAATGCGATCGTTTGACCTTTTGATGCTGCGAATGAAATATTTTTCAGGACGGTGAAATCTGTTCGTGTTGGATAAGAGAAACCAACATTTCTGAATTCTACTTTTCCGTCCAGACGAACAACACCACGTTCACGCGGATCAATTCTTGAAACAGGTTCATCCGGAATTTCAAGAATGTCAAGAACGCGTTCTGTTGCACCAACAGCTTTCTGAATAGAACCGTATTGTTCTGCAATTCCTCCAATGGAAGCAGAAATAAAAATCGTGTAGAACATGAACGACATCATTTCTGCGGCCGGAATTTCTCCGCTTATTTTCAATTTGATTCCGTACCAAACAATGAAAATGATGGAGCCGAGCAAACAGAAAATGATGAACGAGAAAAATGCTCCACGAGCTACTCCGCCTTTCAATCCAAGAGCTGCAACTTCTTTCACTTTGTCGAAGTACCGTTTGGATTCATACGCTTCGTTGGTGAACGATTTCACATTCGCAATTCCCATCATGGCTTCGCCAACAACAATATTTGACTCAGCGACTTTGTCCTGATAGGCGCGCGATAATTTTCTGATTTTTCTTCCGAAGAAAACGGTGATCAGTGCGAGTACCGGAACAATCGCTAACATCACCACGGCTAATCGCCAGGAAGTAACTCCCAGAATTATTACACCACCGATAATAATGATCAGCTGACGAAAAAATTCCGCGAGAGTTGTTGTAAATGTTCCTCCAATCTGATCAATGTCAGCAGAAACACGGCTGTTCAATTCCGAAGCCTGATGTTTCGAAAAGAAACTCATTGGTAATCGAGCAAGATGTGCGAATGTATCAGAGCGCAATCCGGCGAGCATTTGCTCTGAAACTTGTGTGAACAGGTAAACGCGGAAGAAGGAGAATACAGCTTGCATCGCGAATAACACCAGCATTTGGAAACCAACAGTGTTCGCAGCATTCAACAATTGTTCTTCGGATGAGGATTCTCCAATAAGCCCCATGAGTTGTCCCATGAGCCTTGGGAAAATCAAAGCCGTAGCGCCGGTTCCGGCCAGAAAGAACATTCCGAGGGCGAATTTCCATTTGTTCTTGCCAACGTATTGGAAAAGTTTAGCCGTGCGTTTTAGCGAAGCTTTGTTGAGCTTTGCCTTAGGCATTTCATCTTTTTCCGACGATTCTGTGCGAAATCTCCCTTTTTTGGCCATTTTTGAACTGTGGAAGGCAAAAGTACGTCTTAATTTCAGGTACTTGTCTTAATGTCGGATAGCTAGGGAATGTATTGTGTTGCAACTGCGAAACATGGGGACGATGAAGGAAAATCCTTGTTTTTCACTCAAATAATTAATTTTTGCGTCGTATTGTTTGCCGGATTAATAATGAAAACTATCTTTGCAACCCGATTCAACAAAAGAACCGGTAATTTATAAGAATTTAAGGCCATGCATCAGAAACGTACTTTCCAACCTTCTCAGCGTAAACGTCGCAATAAGCACGGATTTCGCGAGCGTATGTCGACTCCAAACGGACGTCGCGTTATTGCTGCACGTCGCGCACGTGGTCGTAAGAAACTTACTGTTTCAAGCGAAGGAACTTACAAAGCGTAATTGAAATTTGTTTTCATATGAAAGCCGATTCTGAAAAGAGTCGGCTTTTTTCTTTGTGATGGTTTGCATTCCCTCAAACGCTTCATGCGCCTGCCGCGGGCTTATGTAAAGCCCGCGGCAGGCGCACTTATAAATTATATCTTGAGTTATTCTGCGAGTTCCGCTTCTTCTTTGCTTGCCGCTTCTTCAACGCGTAACAACAACGCACTTTCAGAATCGCGTAATTGTTTCACAACTTGGATTCCTTTAGCAAGCGCAAGAATAATTAACAAGCTCCCACCAAGTTGAAAAACGTAAACCGAAGCCGCTTGAGATTCTGAGAGGTTATAGAAGTATTGAAAATCCTGCATGCTTAACACACCTTGAATTTGCATTCGTTTGCCTAACAAGAAAATAATCATCCCGGCTACACCAGTAAACCAGGCTAATATTAATCCACCCAGTTTCGGTTTTTCAGGAAACTGATCATACATCAGTGCGCCGTTCGCTCCAAGAATACAATCGCGCACCATCATGTATGCAATTCCAATATTCGGAATAGGAATCAACCACCAGTAAATAGCAACGTCTTTTGAGAATGAGAGATTTTGTACTCTGAGATTTATCAAATTGCGATACGACCTGTTGATCCACAAAACAAAAAGAACTGCAGCTCCGGCAGATCCAATTAATATTCCCGGTTCAACATATTTCATGAGACGAATTAAAGTCATTCCAATAGATCCTCGATACCCATACGACATTCCAATCATGTACAACAAATGAATGGCGTAAACGAAGAATAGTCCGAGAAGAACACATAAACTGATCAAAACTAATTTGGAACGTTGAGCTGTTTCTACGAAAGAGCCGTCGAGAAAACTTTCATCTTCTGCAATTTCT
>CAZBYM010000546.1:0-2726 GCA_964495745.1 uncultured Chryseobacterium sp.
AGCACAATACTAACGGTGTCGGCATTTGTTTTAGTTCTTCCATGCGCAAATCAATTTCCTGTAAAGGTACGTTGATTGAGTCTTGTACGTGTCCACTCATGAATTCTCCTGGTGTCCTAACGTCCACAATAGTTCCTCGTTTTTCTTTGAGAATTTGTTCAATGTTCATCTTGATTCGATTTTTGTTTCTGAAAAATAGTCAACAATAGGCCACCCATAAGTGAGCCGTAAATTGTGCTGTTTATTGGGTTGGAGGTGATTGCACAGGTTCCGCTCGCGCAGCCAATAAAGTGGTAATAGAGGTAACCTGCGATTGCTCCAACGACGATTCCGATCAGCATTAGTTTATGTTTCGAGAGCAGACTCATTTCTGAAACTGTTTTACTGCAAAACTCAGATCATAAACTTCCGAACTTCCATTCAGTTGCGACTTAATAATGCTGCTACCGGCCGCGCTTCTGTATCCGCCGGCACAATGGACGAGTATTGGTTTATGTGTGGGAATTTCATTGGTACGTTCGCGTAATTCATAGAGCGGAATGTGCAATGTGTTCGCAAAAAGTGAATTGGAGTTTACTTCAGAATGATTTCGGATGTCAACAATGGTAAAAGCGTCTTCATTATTCATTAAAGATTCTGTTTCGAATGGTTTTGTTTCGAAATCACCTGAACTTAGCAGAAATGCTTGTTCAATATTTTGCTCATAGCCAATTTTGGCTGTACGCTCAATCAATTGATTCAGGACAGTTTCACTTTCAGCAATCAGATAATATTTCTCACCGGGATTCACGATGCTGCCCAGCCAGGTTTCAAATTTGGTGTCATTCATCAGATTGATCGAATTCTTCAGATGCGATTTCTTGAATTGATCCTGTGGGCGCGTATCAATAATTATCAAGGAGGAATTCAGTGTTTTCCGGCATGATTCACAAACAACCGGTTCGCGCACATCAACTTTGTCAATACTTTGTGCATACGAAGCGGCACCTTTCTTGTTCAGGCCAACGGCTGACGGAAAATATTTAGGAATGAAAGGCTGATCGGCGAGCAACTCCGCAACAAATGCTTCTTCGCTCATTGACTGCAAACTCCAGTTTGAGATTTTTTCATTTCTCACTGTACTCGAATTCTGTTCCGACAAACCTTTACCGCATAAAGTTCCGGCTCCATGTGCCGGATAGACAAGGACATCGTCGGGAAGAACCATTAGTTTCTCGCGGAGTGAGTGAAACATTTGTCGCGCAAGCGATTCACGCGTCGCAGTTATTGCACCGGCCTGTTCGCGAAGATCAGGACGACCGCAATCGCCAATGAATAAAGTATCTCCAGTGAAAACAGCTTCTGAATTTCCATTTTCTTTGATGGCAACAATACTAATGCTATCCGGCGAATGTCCTGGTGTGTTCAACGACTTCAATGTGATTTTACCTAGGATGATTGCGTCGCCATCGTCAAATGTCTGGTGTGGATATTCTGCGCCCAGTAACTTGCTTACATAAATTGTGGCACCAGTAGTGTTGTGAATTTCCAAATGGCTACTAATAAAATCGGCGTGCGGATGAGTTTCAATCACAGCTGTGATTTTCGCATTCATTTGTTTCGCGTAATCATAGTACGGTTGAGGGTTCCTGGATGGATCGATCAACGCCATTTCACCATGGCTCACAACTGCATAGGAATAGTGCGCCAGATTCTTGTCTTCAAATTGCTTGATTTCCATTTGTTATTTTGTTTTGGTGATACAAAGATCAGGAAGCCTTTTCCCTGCCACAGCTACTTTTGTTACACGCATTGATTATTGAACTGATTTTTCGAAAAACCACATTTTTACAGCCAACGCAACTAATAGTATGGCGAAAGCTTTTTTCATAATTTCCTGTGGAATCTGTGTTGCTATTTTCGCGCCAAAGAAACCTCCAATGAAAAAGAAGGCAGCCATGATTAATGCGGCCTTGACGTCAACAAATCCTTTTTGATAGTATTGAAATGCGGCCAGTGCACCAACCGGAAGAACCATCATCATTAATGCGGTTCCTTGCGCCATTTGTTGCGAGTAACCGAGAAGCATGACCATAGCCGGAATGATAATAATGGCTCCACCGAGTCCGAGCATGCCACCAAGCAGACCTGCGGTTGCGCCAATCATTGCAATAATAAAAGTTTGCTGTATGTCCATTTCAGTGACGCTTGTGAGGTGATGAGAATTGCCACACAAAAGTCGGAACGCAGCATCGTTGCGACAGCAACATTAGTTACACAAGGGTAATTTTATTCCTTCCCAATTTGACGAGACCGGAATCTTCCATTTGCTTGAGCAATCGGGAAACAACGACACGGGCCGTGCCAAGTTCATTCGCGAGTTGTTCGTGCGTGGCATAGAGTGTATGACTATTCGTTAACTCACATTTCTTTCGGATAAAATTGAGTAGACGTTCGTCAAGTTTTTTGAAAGCGATTGCATTCACAACATCCAGCAATTCTTCAAAACGCTTGTGATATAATCTGAAAATGTAGTCGAGCCATTCCGGATATTCATGAATGAAAAGGCTTACTTTGTCTACGGGAATAAAAAGAATTTCAGTTTCTTCTTCTGCAACGGCTTTCACTTTGCTTGTATCGTGATGCATGCCACCGAGAAATGACATGATGCAACTTTCGCCGGTCTTGATGTAATATAATAAGATTTCCCTTCCATCGTCATCGGTTCGCATTACTCTGATGCTTCC
>CAZBYM010000547.1:0-2710 GCA_964495745.1 uncultured Chryseobacterium sp.
CCGTAAAAATCCGAACGTCATCATAAATAAATGGAATCGCAACTTCCCCTTTCGTATTGATGAAACCATATTTGCCATTCTGCCTAGCCATGCACAATCCATTATGAAATTCTCCATTCAGGAACTCGAACTTTATTGGTATTACAACATTTCCGACCGAATCAATAAATCCGCACAGTGAATCTTTCATGACTCTTGCCCAACCATTTCTGAACTTTTCAATGCTACTATAAAAAGGATCCACAATTATTTTCCCTGTCGTGTCAGTCATTCCTACCAGTCGTTTTTGAGTAGCACCGCGTGTTACATAATTGCTGATGATGAACCTTTGTCCTGAATAAACAGAAATTTCGGCGTAGATGCATGGAATAATTAACTGCCACTTCGAATTCACAACGCCCCACTTTCCCTTTTTCTTTACTGGACGAAAACCTCGGTCATTGGGATAATTTGAAAATTCTTCATATTCGAATGGCAGAATAATCTGGCCGTCTGATTTGATTACTCCATGCATTCTGCTATGCGTAACGTCGAAATATCCAACGGAATCCGGAGTCAGCGGCTGAGTCCTCGGTGTGATCGGCCTGATTTGTTCGTAGATCGGCGGAACAATAAAATTTTGTTTTTGATCTATTACTCCGCATCCCGTATTCGAATTAATAATAGTTAATCCTGCAACGTACGTCCCGGTTTTGTCTCGCCAATTTTCTTTTGGTCTGCATCCTTCTGTTACGACTTTGTCTTTCGTGTTTATGCATTTCTCGATTCCATTCTCAATCACAACAGCAATTCCCTGTCGAAACGTTTCTGCATAATTATACTTACAGGAAATAACTTCCGTCACAGTTGAATCAATGTAACCGAACTTACCGTCTTTGCAGACCAATGCCAATCCTTCATTGAACCAGTAAATCCTGTCGTAAACAGGAGGAGAAACTTCCTGGAAAGTTGAATCTACGAAACCATACTTGTTGTCTTTGCTGTACTTGAATAATCGAGGTTGTCGCCATGAAGAACTATTGTTCTTTGCATAATGCAGATTGTCAAAATCAATCCAGTCGTAATGATCAATCCGGAATGTTTTTTCTTCTTTCGGATAAACGACCGCACAAATTTTTTCTGATTTGTAGAAGACGAATTCTTCCATGTACGAATCCTGAAAATTGTTATATACTTCTCCAAGAACATTTTCTTTTTTTCTGTCAATCAGAATGCAGGAATCGTCTTTCATGGTTACAATCAGTTTTCCAGCCGGCACGATGTTGTGGTATTTCCACGGAAGAAAGAAATTTCCCAGTGAATCTATCAATCCTTCTTTCGCGCCAATCACGGTTGATGAAATTTGGATTCCGTTGAGCGGCATTGGTAATCCACTATCAGGATTGTACACTTTATACAGACCATCAAAATCCAATTGACGGGAATTGTAATCATACCAGCCGGAATGATAACGGTTTTTGTGAAATCCTCCGGTAAGTGAATGTATGCCTTTCGATTTGCGATCCAGCGGAATATTTTGAAATCCTGCCGTTAGTACATTCAGTGTGGAAGTTGTATTAAACGCTTTCACAATCTTGCCCGTTTTGTCTCTGAACAAATACACGTTCGGAAACGGTCCTGGAATAAGCATGCTCCACGACAAAGCTCTTGGCTGCATGCCTTCATGCCAGGCCACATCAGCTTCCCATGCACCAACATTGTCGATTTCGATCATCTGTACCCCATCATAGAACGGGTAGTACAACGTGTCGGTACCCTGAGGCGGTTTTGTCCCAAAAATTTCTGCGATTGAGATTTGGGCTTGTAGATGAGTAGCAAAAAAGGCAAGAATGGAAACAATCAGCCGGTTTAGTTTAATCATGGGAGATTGTACACTTTGGTTAGGGAAAGGTTCAAATGGCGAGGGTGAGAACGCTGAAAAGGCTCTTATCCTTTTGAGGGTTGGCACTCTTGGAGAGTAGGGACCCTCACCATGCAGTGCCAGGGTATTAACCCCGAAAAGGCTCTTATCCCTTTGAGGGTTAGGACCCTTGTAGAGCAGGCACTCTCACACACCCTTTCCGACCCTCTCCAACCCTTTGTAGGTTATAACCTTGAAAAGGTTAGGAAAAGTACTGCCCAATCTTCCCCAACGGCTTCCGAATCAATGTCAACATCCCCGGCCGCAGCCCATTCACAATCCACGCGCGTTTGTCTTCACGATTAGCCTTGATTCGATTCTTCAACGAAACATTACTTACTCCGCCAACACGCATCTTCACCATTACTTGCGGTAAATACGCAACGGGAACCTTATGCAAATGAATCATGCGCAGCATTAACTCGTAATCTGCCGCAGTGCGAAATGTGGTGTTGAAATGACCGTGACGTGTGTAACACGCCTTCTTCATAAAGAAAGCAGGATGTGGAGGCATCCATCCTTTTAGAAATTGTCCGGGATGATAGATACCCGATTTCCAATTGCGAATTATACGAGATGTATCTGTGCGATCAACGTATTGAAGATCTCCGTAAACGGCGTCGCATTTGTGATGATCGAACCAATTCATGACAGATGAAATAACTTTTCCGTCAAAGAAAATATCATCCGCGTGAAGAAATGCGACTACTTCTCCTGTTGAAAGAGCAATTCCATTGTTTAATGCAAAATAAATTCCGTCATCTTTCTCCGAAACAATTTTCGAAATGCGGTCCTTGTATTCGGCGATGA
>CAZBYM010000548.1:0-2698 GCA_964495745.1 uncultured Chryseobacterium sp.
GCCTTAGGTTTTGGTTTCGGATGCAGAATGGAATCTTCGGATGGGCGAGCACCACCGCAATATTGCCTTACTTCCAAAATCGTTCCGCTAATCGTGTATGTATCGTCGTCTTGTGTTGCTGAGGTTTTCTGATGGCTTCCAGAGAGACAGGACGCCATTGAAAGGGCCAGAATTGCAGCAAGTATTGTTTTCATGGCTGGCAAGGTACGGAATATTGCAAAATGGCAGGAATTCAAAGTATATGAAAAACTATTACCGAGTAAAATCAAAATCTAATTTTGATTTTACTCGGTAAGTAATTACCTTTGCATTGTGATAAAGAGAAATGCAATACCGTCCATTCGCAAGTTGCTGAAGCAATTTCCTGCTATCGCTCTACTTGGCCCCAGACAAGTGGGAAAGACAACGCTTGCACGGGAGTTGGCAAAGTTGCGAGGAGGAAAGGTGCTGTATCTCGATCTTGAAAAACATTCGGATCGTCAGAAGCTTGCCGACGCCGAACTTTTTTTCAGTATGCACAGAGATAAACTCATCATTCTTGATGAGATTCAGACTATGCCGGAACTCTTCACAGTTCTGCGTCCCGAAATTGATGAATTGCGAAAGCCCGGTCGTTTTCTGCTCACGGGTTCTGCAAGTCCGGAACTGGTGAAGCATGTTTCGGAAAGTCTCGCAGGACGTATCGCATACGTTGAGCTTACGCCGTTTTCATTGTCTGAGGCGAAAGCCAAGCGGTACTCAATGAAGCGGCATTGGTTTCGTGGAGGTTTTCCGCAGGCATTGCTGGCGAAGAAAGACGATGCGTTTGATGCATGGGCAGACGCATACATTCGATCGTATACTCACCGCGATCTTTCCGCACTTTTTGGAGTAAACCTGAATCCGGAAATTGCAAGAAATTTGCTTTCCATGATTGGCATCAGTCAGGGAACAATTTTTAAGGCGGAAAGTTATGCGAGAGCTCTTGGTATTTCCGGTCCAACGGTAATGCGCTACATTGATTTCATGGAAGGTGCTTTTCTCGTACGTCGGTTGCCAGCATGGTTTGTTAATGCGAAGAAGCGGCTCGTGAAGTCCCCAAAGATTTATTTACGGGATAGCGGATTGTTGCATAACATCACACAAGTATCAAGTGCCGAAGAATTGCCCGGTCATCCTGTAGTTGGAGCGTCCTGGGAAGGATATTGCATTGAGGAAATCTGCAGGCGATTGCCTTCTCAGATACGTGCATACTATTACCGCACTCAGCATGGAGCGGAATTGGATATGATTCTTGTAAAAGGATTGAAACCAATTGCGGCGATTGAAATTAAATACTCAGTCAGTCCGAGTGTTTCAGCTGGTACATACGAAGCTGCGGATGATCTCAAAGTGCGTAAAATTTTCATCGTAGTTCCTTCAGGCACTTCGTACGCGCCATCGAAAAAGGCGATGTTGTGCAGTCTCGAAGATTTTATTGAGAAGGAACTTCCGGCTCTGATGAAAAACTAGTACCGAGTATTCTCAAAATGGTATTTTGAGAATACTCGGTTGTAATATTCAGAACATCTGCAGTTGGCTCATCCCCGGTAACGATTTTTCATGCCGCAACAACCATTCTTTCTTTTCTAATCCTCCTGCATAGCCGGTGAGTGAGCCATCACTTCCTATTACACGGTGACAAGGCACAACGATAGCAATATTGTTTTTTCCATTTGCCGTTCCTGCAGCGCGAATGCATTTCGGATCACCTAGTCGAACAGCAAGTCCGTGATAGGAAATTGTTGTTCCAAATGGAATTCGCATAAGTTCTGCCCAAACGCGTTGTTGGAATTCTGTTCCCGGTTGTTCGAAAGGAAATGTGAACACTTCTCTTTTCCCTGCAAAATATTCGTTGAGCTCCCGTTCACATTGAAGTTCCAAGTCAGATTGAGCGAAATTATGACTTGCAGGTTTATCCAGAAACTCGATGGCGGTTATGTGAGTCGAACTGCTTCTGATTTGAATCGGACCGACGGGCGAATCAAATGAGAAATAATTCTCACTGCGGAATTCAACTATTTTTTCTTCGTCAGTGTTTTCCGGCATTCTTCGAGAAGTTGTTCACGGTCAATTGGAACTACGCCAACACTTTCGCAAACGAGTCCGCCCGCGATGTTTGAAATCTCTGCAATCTGTTCCGGCTTCAGTCCTGCTGCGAGACAAAGTGCGGCAACGCTTACAACCGTATCGCCTGCTCCCGACACATCTGAAATATTTCTGATGTGAGCAGGAATACGTTTCTTCACTTTTCTACCGTGAACATAAATTCCATGTTCAGAAAGTGTAATCAAAGCGAGATCAATTTTCAGTTTCGTTTTCAGAAGATCAACTGCTTTGGTCAACTCTTTTTCGCTGGCGTGATTGAAATCAATTTTCAATCCTTCACGTAATTCTTTAAGATTAGGCTTGAATAATGTTGCACCTTGATAATTCATGAAGTGTTTCTTCTTCGGGTCAACAACAACAGGAACTTTGAGAGCACGCGCCTGACTTACCACAGACTTAATCAACGGAACAGTAATTAATCCTTTGTCGTAATCTTCGAAAATAATAACATCAATTTTTTGCGTCTCTAGCAAATACGCAATGCGTTCTTCGAATTTATCCGTTTCCTCTTCGGTAATGTCGCTGTCGATTTCTTCATCAACCCGCAAAAGATGACTGTTGTTACCGATTA
>CAZBYM010000549.1:0-2688 GCA_964495745.1 uncultured Chryseobacterium sp.
AAATAGCGTCATTATCATCAGCTGACCCTTTTATCGTAACGACATAATGAGCATCATTAACCAATTCAGAAATGGAATCTGCCGAATAGCATGAAATGAAAATTGCAGCTTTTAAGTGTGGGGAAGTTTCATGTAACATATAAGCAATTTCCCTGGCTGAAACCAGCATACTCTTGCCTGCTAAATTGCGATCTTCAAGCAAAAAACCTTCTTCATTTCCATGGCCAGAAAATTGAACAATTTCATACTCTCTTTCTAAAAGAGCACGAGTGAGGTCATCAATTGTTGTTGCATGTAATCTATTCACTTAGGACGAATCCAGATGCAAATCTCGAAGAACCCGCTCAACCTCCCTGTGCTCAACATCCAGCTTTAGGTGAGGTGCGTTATTCGGGGTACTATAAAAAACCAATATTCTTGGATCGTCTTTCTTCATTACTTATACCTCCGACGATTTCACGTTAATGACAACAATTCTATAAATCAAACTTGCCTTCGAATTCTATTATCTTCCTGATGTCTGCAAAGCTAGGATGTGCCGGGGTAATCGCACCAATAGTTAACTTCATGAAAGGATGTCTTTTATGATCGTTGGGGCGAATGTATCCATTCACGCGATGAATATAGTGATAACATGAAAGTATATTGGCATCAAATTGTGACTTGATAATTTTGCAAAACGCTCGGGTGGATTTTTTCGATACAATTATTACAAACTTTCCTTTTGTAGAGTGTCCAATGAAACCATCAATTAGTCTCAGCTCATTTATGGCTTCCCTAATTATTTTGATTATAAACCATATTACATGGTCGCTTTCACTAAATCCATAGACTTCTTGATAAGCTTCAAAATGCTTGATGTGTAATTCAAGATAAGCCCAATCTTTTTGCTGACTGAAATAGCGTAATCTCTCATCAATGATGTGCTCTGTTATCAAATCCTGGCGACGTTCTTCAGATGCAACTACAGTGATTTCTCGAATATCGCTAAAAGATCGTTCGCTAGATGAAACAATGCCTATCGACATAGTCATGAAAGGAGCCTCGCTTGCTGTTCCATCAAGTGCAGTCACTTCGATAAAACCTTGTTGACGATCAATAAAATTGTAATGTGCTTGAACTTCTATGTTGAATCTTTCCTTTAGACGAGACTTGATTTTGTCTGCTTTCTTTTTATTCGTGATAATAATGAAATTATCCTCACCTGCATGACCAATGAAATCAGATATGTTTCCAAGCTCATCCACAACTTCGTCAATCATCATCGCTGCAAAGCGTAATACATCTTCGCCTGCTACGAAACCATATACAGTACTAAACGCTCCGAAATTATTGATGCGGGCATCTAGCAGTGCCAGATCTTTTTCACGGATGACGCTTAAAAGCTGTTCCTGTATTAACCAGCCCGTTGGAAGTCCTGAACGAGGATCGGTTAATTTTTCGTGCTCGGAACGACGGAGTACCCCCTGTACACGTAGTTTGAGCTCTTCGATATCAAATGGCTTGATGATGTAATCATCTGCTCCTAACTCTAATCCCTGCAATTTATCAGCACGTTCTTCTTTCTGTGTGATGAAAATCACTGGGATATGGCTTGTTTGAATATTGGTGCGGAGACTGCGGCATACATCGTAGCCATCAACGTTTGGCAACATGATATCGAGAATGACCACATTCGGTAAAGCTTGACGCACTTTCTCTAGTGCATCAAGGCCATCAATAGCCAAATCAACGTCATAACCAATGCTAGAAAAATAATACTTAAGCAAATGGCCTACGTCAATATCATCTTCAACTACTAGCAGACGAGCTTTGCCCATAATTGTTAATTATACGGTTATTTTCTTCATTAAGTAAAATATTGTCGTATTCAGCAAGGAGCATAGATAGAACCATATTTCGATGAAAAAACGGTCTCGGACGAAATGTCAACGCTGGGCTAACCCACAGGGTGCTCCGCAAAGCCGCTTGCTCAGTTCATGGAAGCGATTTCGACAAGCTCAATCCACCGCCTTCGGGCTAGCGCGACGAGTCGAATTTATTCGACTTTCACGAACTGAGGCAGGACTTTAGTCGCTGATTCATAGGATGAAAAACGGTCTCAGACGTAATGTCAACGGGACCGTTTTTCGTTTGTTCGGAAACGTGAGTCACAGAAAACAGGGATATAATTCCGATATTGAGAGGTATCCATGAACAAAACAATTAACCAATTATCTACCAATGAGTTTGAAACTCTTGTCGAACGCGTCGTGGACAAACGTCTCGAAGTGTGGATGACGCAGTTAATGGATGCACTCACCAGCATTGATGAGCCAGCCAGCGAACTGCGCCCTGAATTCGCCGATTCATTGCGAAAGGCAATCAAACAAGCTCAGGCGGGCGAAGGGTTGGATTTGAAGTCCTTCCGCGACGAGCTTGAGGGATGAAACCATATCAAGTCATCTTGACACCCGAAGCTCAGGCAGATTTGAAGAGTATTGCGCCAACAATAAGAACACGTCTGCTCGACAAATTGGAATGGATTGGGGAAAATGTGGAACTTATTCAACACCAAGCAATGCAGGGCGATGAATGGAAGGGATGTTACAAGTATCGCGTTGGCGATTATCGAATCATCTATCAAATGGAGCATCCTGCAACGAAGTTGATTGTGAAGTTAATTGTTTTGAAAGTGGGTCATCGGCG
>CAZBYM010000550.1:0-2687 GCA_964495745.1 uncultured Chryseobacterium sp.
CACAATCATCTCGCCTTTTTCCGGAGTACCGCGCTCCCAATGTGGAACAATACATTCCTGCAGCCACACAGAATCGAGTCCCATATTTTTCATAATATCGAATGTGACTTGTACTGCTGTTTGTGCTCCGGCAGATCCACTTAATCTCTTCGGAGCTTTATTACACAACGTGCGAAGATTCTCATACGCCATTCCATTCACCAGAACTTCATCAAATATTTTGGAAACTGCAACGGAATCGTTGTCTTTGGAAGAAATAGTTATTTGAGTTGGTTTGTCTTTGAAAGAAGAAACTCCTGCGAGTATTCCGACAACTGAAATAATGAGAAAAATCTGTTTTTTCATAAGGGCTGAATGGAACGTAAAATTAGGGAAAAGAGACGAGACTTATGGCACTGAGAAGTCTCGAAGTGCAGTGACTAAAACCCTTGATTGAAATCATACCAATCACGCTTGCGTGTCAATTTCAAGTCCTGAAGCACAGCAGACTTCACGTTAATCGTAAGATTGTAACTCTGACGGAATCCAAATGGAATCCAGTTGAATTGCAATTCCCAGCAATGTAAATCGCGATAAATGTTCAGTGAAGTGTATGCAAATTCTTTTCTTGTGAAATCATAGTTGCTATCGAATCCAACTTTCCATTTTGGAGTAACACTCAGATCGCCGGATACACGCATAGTTTGATTCACAGTTGAAGTCAATCCGGAGCGTGACCACGAAAGATTGTATTGCATCATCAAATTCCATGGAATATTGAAATCAACATATGCATTCGGATTTGCATTGATCATATTCATCTCAGCTTCCGTTCCGCGAGCCGAATTACGCGTTTCGGTAACTCCAAATCCTCCTGGGCGTAAACTTGTTGTCAGCGCCATTGAAGCTCCAGTCAAACGCGCGACACGTTTTCCATTTCTCCATTCGAATCGCTCAATGCGAACTCCTTCGTCATTAATTCGATACGGGTCTGCAACAAAACTTGAATTCAATTCAATCAACTTGAACAGTTTCATTCGTAGTCCTCCGGAAATTTGCGACCAATTGAAATGTTCGGCCATGAAATTGTAACTCATTCCGAAATTCAAGGCATCAATCAACATTCTGCGCTCAGTAGTTTCAACACTATCGTCTTTCGGACGAAGTTTCCCTTCCCAACTATTCATCAATGAAATCCCCATCGATCCTACACGACCTGCTGGGGTAGAACCATAAATTCCTTGCTCGAACACAGAGTATTTTTGTGTCGCCCCTTGTGCTGTTGTTTGTACTTCGTCATAGAATCCAAATCTCGGATCCGTAAAGTCGGGCATGTAGACAACCGAAACAGAAGGAGTCATAATGTGACGCACAATAGAGTATCTCGTTTTGTCGAAGTAGTAAAATCCATAAAACTTTGTACTTAACGTCAAGCTTGAATTGAAATCAAAACTGGCACGTGCACCGTTCACTGTGTCGATGTAGACTTTCTGACTATCCGCATTCCATGCTTTCGAAATAGTCTTGAATTGGGTAATTGAATTAAAAGTTACTGCTGGCGTCAGTGTATACCATTTCAAAACATTGAACGAAGTCGCAATCGGAATCTGTTGGCGAATTCCAGTACGTAAACGCGGAGAAATTGTATCACTCCGATAGGCAACTTCCGTTAACCGCTGAACTTTTAGAATTGAGTCGGTAATGCTGAGTGAATTCTTGAATTCTGAAGTGTAACTCATCCCGATCTTGTCGTACCACTTTGCTTTTCCAACTCGTTCCGGATTGCGGAATGGATAAAAGCGATTCACTGTGAATGCTGCATTCGGAAATCCAACGTCAACGTTATGAGTTACCGTATTTTGACTGTGCGTCAAATTCGTTGAGAACGCGCCGAACTTCCATGTCTTCGACCACGCGACATTCGATTGGAACGTATTCGAGAGATAATCATTGGCAACATTTGAATTGTACTGATTGTATGAACTCGAGTTGATATTCACATTCGCGTTGAACCGAACGGACGGATTGAATTTTGCATCCTGAACGTGTTGCCAACGAAACGAATAACCATTCACGGTTGTGCTTGTAGGAAGTTCGCGATCACCATTATAGTTACGCGCATATTTCGCACTGATGTGTCCGGAATATTTGTAACGAACACGATAATTCGTAAACAATTTCACACCCCAACTTCCTTTCGAATAAATATCGCCACGAACTGCAAAATCCAATTTATCGCTTACACCCCAATAATATCCTCCATCACGGAGAAAAAATCCCCAGGATGGTGATTCTCCGTAGGCAGGGATCAGAATTCCGGAATTTCTGCCTTTCTTATTGGGGAAATATCCAAAAGGAACTGCAAGTGGAGTAGGGATGCTTGCAATTTCGAGATACGCAGGACCGGTAATAATCTTGTCATCAGGAATAACTTTCATTTTGTTCGCACGAATAGCGTAATGCGGATGATCCAGATCACAAGTGGTGTACTGTCCTTTGGAAAGGAAAATTGTGTTGGATGAATCTTTCTTCAACACTTCTGTTATGATGTATCCTTCTCCTTGTTTCGTTGTTACTTCCTGAATTCTTCCTTTCTGAGTCACATAATTGTAATCGAGTTTATTGGCCTCAAATTGTTGTCCTTCATCACTGAAATTTGCTTTCGTCAAATATTCTCCAGCCAGATTTGTATCGCCTTGCGCAGTGAT
>CAZBYM010000551.1:0-2682 GCA_964495745.1 uncultured Chryseobacterium sp.
AAGTCGCTGATCGAAGACTTGTCAGACCGAGCGGAGGCGAGGTGACAAGAGATGATGACAGTTACTCATTTCTGATATTTCAGTATCACATACACCGGCAAGTGATCGCTATACCCACCAAGATAGCGTGATCCTGCCCATGTTCTCTTCGGAGAAAGTCCATCGCCTTTGTAAATCTCTTCGAAAATCCAATCGGGCTTGAAGATTGCGACAGATGCAACGTAATACGATTTTTTCTCACGAAGATTTGGTGTGACAAGAATCTGATCGAGACAACTTTTTTCTTTTTTGTAGTAATGCGTTCCGTCACCCGAGGCTTTGATAGAATCCATCATGTTGTCAAAAATTCCTTTCGGTGCACCATACCATTGATCTCGGATGACAAGTGACAAACTCATTATGCTCTTATCAGTAGGCTCATCATTAAAATCTCCCATCGCGAGTATTTCTCCGTTCGGATACAGTTTATTCAGACTATCACAAATGAAACGTAACGTTGTTGCTGCAGCCATCCGTTTATCGTCGCTCTTTTCCTGTCCGCCCAAACGCGAAGGCCAGTGATTCACGAGAATACAAATCGTGTCTTTCTTGTTGAGAATTCCACGCACAACCAAAATATCACGCGTTGGTCTCGGAGCGACAGTGTCTTTCTCTCCCCACGGCAACCGAACAGGCACATGTGATGAAGACAAAACCGTAAACGATTTCGTTTTATAAATTAACGCTACATCAATCCCTCGTTGATCTGGTGAATCGTAATGCACAATTCCATACTTCTGTTTTTTCAAGTCTGTTTTTGTTGTGAGATCGACAAGAACACCTCGATTTTCAACTTCGGCCATCCCAAGAATATCAGGACCTTTTCCATCATTCATAGCGAGAATTACCTGCGCTGTATTTTTCAATTTCGTATTGAATCTCACGGTATTCCAGGTATTCTTCGACGTTGGGAGAAATTCCTCGTCTTTCACTGCCGGATCATCAATAGTATCATACAAGTTTTCCACATTCCAGAAGGCGATCATTACTGGTTTCTGGGCCAAAAGTGAAGCTGCAGTCAGCAATGTTACTAGTGATACAAGTACTGTTTTCATAAGACAAATTTAAGGCGATTCCCGACGAATGCCGTATTTACATAGACGAATGGCAGAATAGATCGATATTTATTTGAGCCGTTTTATCAACACAATCACCTGATTGTGAGCGCAAATAACGCTGCTACAAAGGAAAGGTTTTGTATATTTGAAATACACACGGAATCATAAATTTACGTTAACATGCGTTCACTAGTTTTATCTGCCGCGATTCTCCTTGCTACCATTCAGGTAGATGCCAGGGCTATCTACGGATCAATACAAGATGGATCACTTACAAATTTAGTTGCTACTCCTCTTGATTCGCATGTATTGTTGTCGTGGACAACAACTGCAGCAGGAATTGAAGTGTATGAATTAGAGCGCTCAAAAAATGGAATTGATTATACAACAATGTCACGTGTTGAGCCTGGTTCTGTAAATACAGAATTCATTGAAACAGATTTCTCTCCACTCGACGGAATGTCGTTTTATCGCATTAAAGTTATTGACGCAGAAGGTAACATCAGTTTTTCAAATGCCGTACCGGTGAAATACAAAGCCGGTTCACCCGTTTCTCCGGTTGTTGCCAACGGAGTTTCTACACCAACTCATGGTCCGGTGTTGATCGTTGTTAGAAATAACAATGGAGACGAGTATTACAGTAAAGTAGAAATTTCCTCTGATACAGATCCGATGTTAGCGAAAGATTTGGAATCACGTCTTGCGGCTGGAACATATACGGTAGTTAGTTCTTCTGTTCAGGAATATTACAGCAGAAAGATTGTTGTGAAATAATATTTACTTCGACACGATTACACACGGGGCAGTTTCGACTCCCCGTTTTTTTATTCACAAATGCCCCAACCCCCAATTATGAGAATTTTTCTGATCGTGATTTGCTTCGGTATTTCATTTAGTGTAGCTGCGCAAGAGCGTAAGAATGGAAAAGTAAGTTTACAATATGACAAAGGCGTCGAGAAGGGAAAAATGCGCAATGGGCAGCGCAACGGGTTATGGAGAAGATATGATGTCAACGGCAAGTTAATCTATGAAGTGTTCTACACGAATGATGTGAAGAATGGGAAAGAAGTGGTGTACCGGGATTCGATCGTAACAATTGGGATGTATGTCAATGGCCATAAGAATGGTGCATTCATTTCTACTGTAAATGGGCGAGCAATAAGCTTTCTTAACTACGTTATGGACACTCTTCATGGCAATTGTTTTGCTGATACGAAGGAGAAGTCATTCTCCGGATATTATGATCACGGAATCAAATCCGGGCAATGGGTTGTTGACAGTGTAGACTATCAGAAAAACAGAATCAAAGACAGTTCCGTTTATGATCGTGGCGTCCGTGATGGAATTTCATTTATCTATATGAATAAAGTGTTGGTGTCGTGTACAAATTGGTCTGCAGGAAAACGAAATGGAGAATGCAGCGAATATGATCCGACCTCAGGACAGATGATTGCGAAAGGAAATTACCTCAACAACAATCGCGATGGAATATGGCGCGGTTATCAGAACAACAAATTGGTTAGTGTCGAAGATTACGAAAATGGAATCCACGTCGCGAATACAATTATGTACAGTTCAGACACAA
>CAZBYM010000552.1:0-2675 GCA_964495745.1 uncultured Chryseobacterium sp.
CTGAGCCTGTCGAAGGACGCGTTCCTATTTTTTGTTGCGCAGAAAAAATATTTGAAACTGATACACTACCCGTTTCTGGTTTTTAGTTATCCACTACGGCTGCATTGAATAACTATGCAGCATTCGTATTCCAAAAATTCCGCGACGGAATGTCAGTTCGATTTTGTTTTCAGGTGGACAACCTTCTCTATAAAATGTCCTGAGCCATCGATTTTCGGAATAGGCGTCGTTCTCCAGTGTTACTGTTGTAAACGAGTCTCGCTGAATTACTTTTGATCTGCAGTTTGTTACCCTATGAAGCTCTTTATCGGGAGAAGTTACAGGAATGGAAAAATTCAACGCGAGTATCAATACCGGAGCCCAGATTCCGACGCCAATAAAGCTGTACATGAGAAACGCGATGCGGTTAAGAATTTCCCGTTCACGAAAATAAGGCCAAGCAATCTGATTAACAACACCCGCTGCAAAGCTAAGCAGTACCAATTGGTTGATTGCAAGATCTGTGGATGCGATCAGCCAGATGTAAATTGGTGGCCCCAGAAAAATCGCAGAAAGTAATACTGAAAGCGACCAGTGCCATGAGTCGTCATTGCGCCGAAGGCGCGCAGGTTCTTGTGGTACAATAATCGGAACTTCAAATTGAATAGGGCGCGAGGCTGTTATTTTGTTTTCAGCCGGATCCTGATTGAGAAGTCCGGATAAATAAGAATATGCTGTTGGAAGTTTTTCTTTGAATTCTTTTGACGATTCAAAAAACCGCTCAACACTAACGGCAAAATATTCATGAATATTCGTTGCACCGTATTTTCTCAGGAATGTGGAAGAACCGTTTTTCATTTCCTGCATCACCCGTATTCCGTCTGTTCTCCAGTGCGGAAAGTGACGTTCAAAATTTTCATCATACGAACTTCCATTGACCATTTCGATCTTGAGTGCATGAGCAAATTCATGCAAGCCCAAATTGTAGCCGTCATCAGGAATGGCAAGGCCGGAAGCAAAATCTTTCCACGAAAGATAAATTTTTCCGCTCTCTGTTGTTCCTCCTTTCATGCGAAGACCTTTGCCTGGATATCCGAATTCTCCTTTGAAAATCTGTATCTGTGAAAAATGCGGAAGGATGAAATGATTGAGTCCCAATGTGAGTTGAACAGCAGTTGCTGAAATATGAACTTTCATTTTTTCTGAGACGACCAGTCCTTCTTTTCCAATAAACTCTTTATTCACCATGAAAGTGATGAGCCGATCGAGAAATTGCTCCTTGTGCTGATTGTTTAACGAGTTGAAGAATGGAAATTCTTTCAGGTGACTGCGAAAACGATCAAGATCGGCGGGACGAAACCTAATTTTTCGTAGGCTGGGAATATTGAATACCATCGAAAAGAAATCGCGCATTGCTGAAGCAAAGAGAAGTAGGATTAGTAAAATCGCGATGGCTGCGAAAATTTCCATGGGTTAAATTTATTTCTAGTCAACGTATGTCTTTTCCTTGGGCTGGGATTTGTAACATTGATGCTGACTATTAGTCATCTTATCGGATCAGATATTCGAAATGAAATCTTATTGTGTCAATCTCGCCACGTAATGTCATTGCCAACAACTGCGCTGAGACTTTATGTAATCCAGGTGTTGCCACAGAATCAGTATAAACAGGAATGTGGTCGTCGTTATAGCTCAGTTCGTGAACATTTCCTACAAGGTGCCCACTGGAGTTTACACTATCTCCTGTAATAACTCTGAAATTTTCGGCAGTATAGTAAGCTATTCCCACTATTGGTGTTGTAAATGGACGACCGCGTACTCCTTCGCGATTCACAACATAGGCGCCCACAGTGTCAACTGAATATTGGTAATGTTGACACGAGCTTGAGAATGAATTCCAATAGATAAGTTGGATCAGTTGAAGCCGCTGTTTCAAGGTTACGCTTTCAAACAAAGAAATATTTTCGATGATATAATTCAGGTCGCTTACGACCTCGGATTGAAGTTCTGAATCCAGCCAATTCACACTATTAGCAGCTTCCTTGCATTCATTTAACCGGGTAAGAACAATGCTAACATCAGTCTCTGTTTCGGCATGCGCAATTAAGTTCTCAAACAGCGCGTCAAACTCTTGCAACTTGTCCCAAGAAGGATGATGTGCCTTCGGGTCGCCATTTTTCTGAGCTATAAAAATTGATTTAGATTTTTCCAACTCATACTCCAGCAAATCATTTTGAGCTGTTTGTAGTGGCGAATTGGAACATGAATAAAATAGGATCATCGAGGTCACCAAGCTTATTGCTCTCATAGGTAGGTTCTAGGATTTCTGTAAAAGTAGTCAAAGCTGATGGTCGTGAAAATCTTAACTTTGAGTCATGTCAACAACGCTCACTAACCGTCTTATTCACGAATCAAGTCCTTACCTGCTTCAACACGCATACAATCCCGTTGATTGGTTTCCATGGGGTGAAGAAGCTTTTGAAAAAGCACGCGCTGAAAACAAAATGGTAATCATCAGTATTGGTTATTCTGCTTGTCATTGGTGCCACGTGATGGAACACCAGTCGTTCGAGGATGAGAAAGTGGCGCGAATCATGAATGATCTTTTTGTCTGCATAAAAGTTGATCGCGAAGAGCGACCGGATATTGATCAGGTGTATATGGCTGCGGTTCAAATAATGACCGGGCAGGGTGGA
>CAZBYM010000553.1:0-2669 GCA_964495745.1 uncultured Chryseobacterium sp.
CTTCATACAATGAATAATTTTCTTGTCTCCAAAATCCTGCATAATCTGACGCAAACGGGTAATCCCCGCTGGGAGAAAAACCTTCTTCACTGTACAAACAGATGTCAACGGTTATCATTTCTCCTGAATAAACGGTCTTCTTGTTTGGTTCTGTTCGCAAAAAAACCAATCCCTGCGCAATAGGATTGTTGCTTGGACGTACATATATGTTCACTTTGTTGGAGTAAATCCGTTTGGAACCGGATTCGATCCATGCTGGTCCTATTGTATAGGATCCGCTATTCATTGCACGAAGAAGAAACGACTGGTGTATTGTTGCGCTTTTCATTGAAGCACTGTAATTAAATGATTCTTCGTGTGCTGTTTGAATCAAACCTTGAATGTCAGGAAGGATTGCGTATTGGGAAAAGTTAGATAGAACTCCATCTAACACAATGTAAATATCATCTTCCATATCAAAAGTGTCTTGTGCAACACTAAGTGAAAGCTTCTGCGCGCACAATTCCGATTGCACTTGTAACGATGCAATACAGATAAAAAGAAGTCTGAATAAACGAAGTTTCATTACCAATCTTTATCTCGACTTCTCTTGAAAAATGATCCATTCCCATTCTTATCCATTCGTTCCCGTGTTTGTTGCTCACTCTCTCGTAGTACATTCAAAACTTTTCGCGCCTCTTCCGGAGTCATACTTTGTTTTTTGGGATCAAGCGGAACGTCATTCTTCTTATCACCATCTCCCTCTTTGTTTTCCTTTCCATCTTCCTTTCCCTTATCATCATTCTTCTTGTCTTTCTTATTTCCGGCAGAATCTTTCATTTCATATTTTCCTTTGGGATCCTTTTTCAGATTTTTTTCTTCCTTCTCTTTTTCTTTCCGCGCTTTGATCATTTTTTGAGTCATGGCGAGATTGTATCGCGCATTTTCATCGTTCGGATTATTCTTAAGCGCTTCTTTGTACGCATTAGCGCTCTCTTCGAGTTTGCCCTGTTCAAAAAGAGAATTTCCCAAGTTGTACCATCCTCGATTCAATGTATCCGGGTTCTGAGAATCTAATGCATCCGCATAGGCTTTTTCAGCTTCATCAAATTTTTTCTGTTCGTATAATGCGTTTCCGAGATTGTAATTGCTCGTAGTTTTTGACGTGTCTTTCGCAACAGCTTCTTTGTATTTTTTTTCAGCGCCCGCGAAATCTTTGGTTTTATACAAGCCGTTGCCATCGCGCGTATTTTTCCACGGATCTCTGGGCTTTGTTGTATCATCCTGGGCCTGAATTGCATTTGTGCATATCAGCAAGATTGCGACCAGAAAAAATTTCAGCATTATCTTCATTGTACGGCAGTTTTTTGACGTTTCCCTTCAGCAAGTAGAAGTTCAACAATCAGGAGGAGAATAATGAATGCAACAACAAAATGAAACACAGGAGTGTAACTGGAAATTCGTTCGGTTTCTTTGGTCGTTTTGCTAAGCTCACGGAGCTGACCCATTATTGTAGTTAAGCCCAGATCTTCATTGGTAGCACGGACATACGTTCCATTGCCAGATCGAGCAATTTCTTTGAGAAGATCATCATCCAATTTCGTTACAACTGTTTGACCGTTCTGATCTTTTTTGGTTGTTGTGTTTCCATTTTCATCAACCACAGGGATAGTTGTCCCGCCTGTTGTGCCAATTCCGATTGTACAAACAACAATTCCTTTTTCGGCAGCATCTGCTGCAGCGTCTGCCGCATCGTCTTCGTGATTCTCGCCATCGGAGATAACGATGATTGCTTTCCCCCGACCTTCTTCAGATTGCGAAAACGATGTAACAGCGTGATCAATGGCCGCTCCAATTGCTGTGCCCTGAATACTGATTGCGTTCGTTGAAATAGAACCGATAATCATTTGCGATGCACTACGATCATCGCAAAGTGGCAAACATGTTCTAGGTTCACCAGCGAAAACTACTGCGCCTAATCGATCTCCTTCGAGATTTGCCAAGAGATCTGTGAGTGCCAATTTCGCTTTTTCAATTCGACTCGGTTTTAAGTCTGTGGCCAGCATGCTATTCGAAACATCTATCACAACGATGATATCTATTCCTCGCATTTTTACTTTTTCTTTACCGCCATTAATTTGAGGACCTGTTGAAGCCACGATCAGGAATGCTATCGCACCAAGCAACAGTGAAGCGCGTACCCATCGCAGTTTTTTGCTTTCTCCTTGTATAAGTTGATTTGCAAAAATTGATTCAGCATACTTGTTAATTCGCGCCTCGCGTTTCTGAAATGACCAACGGATGAGCAATGCCGGCAAGATCAGCAGCAGTAACAAGAGAAAATAATATGGATGCTCGAAGCTCATGTGATGCTATCAAATACGGTGTAACGCAAAGCGAATTCTAAGCCGAGAAAAAACAGTGCCCAGAAAATCAGCGGAAGAAATTCTTCTTTTCGTTGCTGCGCTTCTTCTTTGTCGAACGTGGTCTTCTCCATTTTATTGATTTCATCATAAACCTGCGAAAGACGTACGTTGTCTGAAGCGCGAAAATATTTTCCACCAGTAAGATCGGCCATTTCCATCAAGGACTTTTCGTCTATGTTTACCGGCTGATAGGCCATCACGTAACTTCCATCAGGATTCATCATGGTAGGTTGAAGAACGTTTCCCTCTGTGGCGCCAAGTCCG
>CAZBYM010000554.1:0-2661 GCA_964495745.1 uncultured Chryseobacterium sp.
GTAGGATTAGTCGAATACTTGTTTGATTCCCAGTTCGTTATTTGCAACTTTTGGATCGCTCCGAGAGGAGCCCTTTGGCCAAACAAATAAACCCATCCCCGAATAATTCCTATCTCATGAAAAAACTTTTTACTACGCTATCTCTGATTTCTCTTTTTTCAGCAACTGCTTTCGCACAAGCAGAAATCGGAACTCCAGGCTATATTCAAAGCCCTAATTATTTGCTCCGTCAAGGCCCACCGGTAAATCCATTGAACGGTAGCGATACGTTGAATATGACGTATAGCAATACCGCTTGCGGATTGAATTATTCTGTGAGTTCAGTGCGGCTTGGACAGCGTTTTATTCCGGTTGGAGTTGCGCAACCTGCTCCGATAAACGTAAACTCTGTTCCTTCTTGTGCAACAGTATTGCAAGCTTATCTCTATACCGAAGCGCTTGGAGTTGCTTCTTCTATCACTGCTGTTCTGACAAATCCTGCAAATCAGACAACCAACGTTCCAATGACATTAATCGGTTCTTCTGTTGATGTGTGTTGGGGAATGGGTGGAACACACGTTTGGAGAGCAGATGTTACAAGTCTTGTAACAGGTGGCGGAGCATACACGATCAGTGGTCTTCCTACTTCTCCATCGAACACTGGTGTTGATGTTGAAGGTGCAACTCTTCTGATTATTTATTCCGATCCTACTGTTTCATATACCGGTTCAATTCAGATTGACGATGGTTGTCACACAGTAGTTGGCGGGCCCTTGAATCATACGATGACTGGTTTCAACGCCTGTTCAGCTTCGACTAGTGCTTCTTCATTCATGATGATTGGAGATATGCAGATGACAGGTTATACTATTTCAATGAATGGCGGAAATGTTGCTCAACCGCAGTGGGATTGGTGGAATGAAATTTCAGCCCCAACCAACGTAACTGCAGGACAAAATTCATGTTCTTATGATTTAGGTATTGGAGGTGATTGTTACACACTTGCCGTTGCGGGATTGTATTTCCAGACTGCATGCAATACTTGTGTACCATCAATCTTGGCGCTCACATTGAATGCATCATCTACGAATTCATCGTGCAACAACAACGGAACTGCAACGGTGGTTGCAACTGGTGGGAACGGGAATTACTCGTACTTGTGGTTGCCTGGTGGAATGACAACAGCTTCTGTTTCCGGACTTGCTCCTGGAACGTACACTGTAAATGTTACTGACGGAACCATGTGCGGCACTGCATCTGTTACAGTTCTGAACACAGGTATGATTCTTACAACATCTGTTACACCGGCAACGTGTATGGGCCAAGGATCAGCTTCTGTCAGTGTGACTGGCGGAACAGGACCTTACACTTATTTGTGGTTACCATCTGGCGGAAATCAACCGAATGCTACGAACCTTGCTCCCGGCACATACACAGTTTATGTAACCGATAATACTGGATGCACAGTCAATAGTTCTGTAACTGTTCTTAACTCTACAGGATTAGTTGCGAATGTGTGGTGCAATCCCGATAGTTGTCCTTCACCAACAGGTTCGGCTTATGCTTATCCGACTGGCGGACAAGGACCATTCACTTACTTATGGTCGAATGGAGATACCTCATCTTATCTGACCAACTTGTTACCTGGAATTTATTCGTGCACAATTACTGATGCTGCAGGATGTACTTCTTCTGCACAAGATACAGTGACAACAATTCAAGGAAATTTCTGGGCTTACACAAGTGGTTGGGCTTTTGCAGCGTGTGGAGATTCAGTGCAACTCGATGCATGGTCTTCTGATCCTACAGCAACGTATAGCTGGTCGCCTGCAAATCTCTGCGGAAATCCTAATTCGCAATCGACCATGGCTAGTCTCACCGCAAACATGACTTTTTATGTTACAGTTTCAAGTCAGTGCGGAACGGCTTACGACAGTGTTCTGGCTTTTGTAGACACGGCAAATTATTACATAGAAGAGATTTGTTTTGTAACAGTAGACACAGCAACAAATCGCAATCTTGTAATTTGGGAACGTTGGAGTTCACCTTCCAGTGGATCGTACAACATCTATCGCGAAACAGCAACAATGGGAAGCTATGCTTTAATTGGCACCCAGCCAATATCACAGTTCACGACATATCTTGATCTTACTTCGAATCCGCAGCAAATGGCGAATCGTTATAAAATCACAACTGTTGATGCATGTGGACAAGAATCGGATACAAGCATGCATCATCGTACAATCCATTTACAAGTGAGTCCATCGATGTTTAGCGGATGGGATCTTAGCTGGACTGCATACGAGGGCTTGTCAATCCAGACGTACAATATTTATCGCGGAACAACTATTTCCAACATGACATTGCTTACGCAGGTTGCCGGGAACGTATTCACGTATACCGATTTGACACCACCTCCAGGAAATATCTGGTACTTGGTTGAAGCTGTTCATCCGAATGGTGGATGCACTCCAACTCGCGTGATCGGACCGGGAAATTCAGTCATCACCGATTACAATTCGATGTTGTCGAACTTCCAGTCTTCCGATGGTGTTGGTATTAACGAGCAATCTGCTTTGCAATCTTCATTGATCGTTTCTCCAAATCCGGGTAACGGCGTATTTGTCCTTCAGTGCAATTCAAATTCTGCTGACGTAACAATTAACATCACTGATGCATTGG
>CAZBYM010000555.1:0-2650 GCA_964495745.1 uncultured Chryseobacterium sp.
TTTATTGGAATTGGAAATTGAATTAGTAGCTTGAGTGGATGAAATCACTTTTCGTTTTTGTAACCTTATTGCTTAGCCTTTGTATGACTCAGGGCGCATGCAGGCGCGATTGTACGGATGGAATTTCTGCTTGTTCCGATGCACCACCAACGGGCCAGGTGTGCACAGCATATTTTGTTCGCTGGTTTTACAATAACGATTCAAACTCATGTCAGGAAATTGCATATTCGGGGTGCAGCGGCGAAGGTTTTGCTACACAAGGCGAGTGTGAAGAATGCGCCTGTCACTGAGAATTCGCTTTTTGAAATGAGGATTTCGTATCTTTATTCGAATTGAACTTCAACTATGAAAAAGAACTTCTTATTTCTCGCGTTGGTCGTTATGCTTTCTAGCATGTTAGGTTCCTGCAAGAAGGACGAAACACCGGAACCCGATCCTATTCCACCTGGCAACAACAACAACAACAACACATTTGTTCCGCCAACAGGAAGTGCAATCTGTTTATCGTTTGAAAATTTTGTTGGAAACGATCCGCTCATTCTCGATCAGCAACTTCGTTATATGAACTTGAATGGAGATTCATTTTCTGTTGAGTTGTATAAGTACTACATCACGAACGTGGTTTTCATGGACAATCTTGGAAACACATGGGCAGAACCGGAAAGTTATCACCTCGTGAATGCTGCTGATACGAATAGTCTGAAAGTTTATGTTGACAGCATGCCGGATGGAGTTTACACCAGCGTAAGTTTTATGATTGGTGTTGACAGCACTCGAAATGTTTCAGGAACGCAAACAGGCGCGCTTGATCCTGCGAATGGAATGTTCTGGACTTGGAGTTCGGGATATCTTCAAGCGAAAGTAGAAGCAAGATCTCCCAGTTCTACAATGTCATTTGGATTAGTCATTTTTCACATTGGTGGATTTGGCGGACAATATGCAGGGCAACGAATTGCGGCTCCTTCATTTAACGCTGCTACGGCCAACGTAAATTCGACAACTGTTCCGAAGATTCACATGAAGAGTGATGTGAACGAATGGTTTCAGAATCCAAGTGTTGTTGATTTTTCTTCAATGAACAATGTTTCGGTTCCTGGAAATTCGTCAATAATGATTGCGGATAACTACGCGGATATGTTTTCTGTGACGGGTATTGAGAATTAGAAATCAACCGCCCTTCGACTGGCTCAGGACGGTTAGAAAAATAGGGGTGATGTAAAATGAAAAAGTTAATAGTATTAGTACTTCTAGCTTCATTTCCGTTTCTGATTGCGTTGACCTTTGGAAGTTGCCACCGCGATCCTGAAATTCTCCCGCAACTCACAGAAGATGATATCAAATTCCGTGTTCCTTCAGGATTTCCAGTTCCCGCTTATGATTTCAGTCTCAATCCTGTAACAATTGATGGATTCAAGCTCGGAAGAAAACTTTTTTACGATCCGATTCTTTCTCGCGACAACACTATTTCGTGCGGAAGTTGTCATCAGCAAACAAATGCATTTGCACATTCGGAACATCAGGTGAGTCATGGAATAGATGGTTTATTCGGAACTCGTAATGCTCCCGGACTTTGGAATCTTGCATGGAATCCGTTGTTCATGTGGGATGGAGGAATTACACACATTGAACTTCAGCCGTTAGGTACGATTGCAAATCCGGTTGAGATGGATGAAGACATCAACACCATCATTGTGAAACTCAACGCGAGTTCGGTTTATCCCGGATTGTTTGAAGCTGCATTCGGGAGCGATACAATTACAACACAGCGAATCACGCAAGCGATCACACAATTTCAAGGCATCATGATTTCAGATAATTCTCGATACGATCAGTATTCTCGTGGAGAAATTACGTTTACTCAACAAGAGCTCAACGGACTGGCAACCTTCAGGACGAAATGCGCGTCTTGTCATACAGAACCGCTATTTACTGATCGTTCGTTTCACAACAATGGATTAACGCCAGAACCAACAATCATGGATGCGGGAAGAATGATTATCACAGCGAATCCAGCAGATTCTATGAAATTCAAAACGCCTTCATTACGAAACATTGCGATCACAGGTCCGTATATGCACGACGGGCGATTTGTTACGTTGACACAATGTCTGAATCACTATTCAGGAATTTTGTATCAAAGTGCCACGCTTGATCCTCAATTGTCGGTGGGAATTCCGTTGACAACGCAGGAAAAAGCGGATTTGTTGGTGTTTTTGGGGACCTTGACGGATTATTCGTTGATTACCGATCCGAAATTTAGGGAGCAGTGAGGATGGAAGGGGTATTAACCCTGAAAAGGCTCTTATCCTTTTTGGGGTTACCACTCTCCAAGAGTCCCCACTCTCCAAGAGTCCCCACTCTCCAAGAGTCCCCACTCTCGTATTTGCTACCTTAGCATAACTGTTTCAAAATGTTCAAAATAGTTCACATTTCGTTTTTTATTCTCTTCACAGGGCTGTTGTTGTCTTCCTGCAAAAAAGACCTGCAAACGGTCCCGGAAGGAACTGTTAGGTTGCTCATCAATGTAAATCATCATGGCTTTCCTACTGCCAATGCCGTGATCTTCCGCAAGAATGAAACGCTTGTTTTTCCGGGAACTGATACTACACTTTATGAAACTCGTTATGTGGCTGATGCGAATGGAAATCTA